>USPX01000388.1 GCA_900556665.1 uncultured Eubacteriales bacterium | reverse complement strand
ATAAGACTCTTAAGTGGTTTGGTAATAAAGGAAGCTGTTACGAAACTTAATACAGCGACAATCAGTCCTACAATCAGTGCAATAATATAAACTTGATTACGCATTTCCTTTACAGGTTCATAAACCGTTTGGATATTGGCTGATAAAATAACTGAACCTTGAATAATATCTTTATTCTCCTTATCTACAACAGAAACAGCTGCTGTTAAAATCGGATTTTCACTATCCTTTTCAACCCCTTCATTAGAAGTTGTACTGAGTGCTGAAAGCACTAATGGCGACATGACTGTTTTATTAAGTGCTGCATAGCTAGAATCCGCTACTATGCCGTTATCATTCACAACTAAAATACGGCAGTTCATATCATTTTCACTACTACGATTTTGAATAAGTGCTGTAAAACTATTATACTTTTCTTCAGAGGTTAAATAATTCCCTTCTTTTATTTCAACAGCAATACGATTTGCTTTACTTAATAAATCTTTTTCCTTTTGGCTTACAAAGTAAGTTTCCATACGGTCAAGTACAACCGTTGAGAAAATGATAAGTGGCATATAGCTCACAATAAAAAATAAAATTAAAAGCTTCCACTTCAGACTTTGAAACCATTTCATCTTAATCTTTAAAATAGTAACCTACCCCCCATTTTGTATAAATATATTCAGGTTGGCCTGGATTTGGTTCTATTTTTTCACGAAGTCTTCTAACATGGACGTCTACGGTACGTACATCTCCTGGATATTCTCTTCCCCAAATTGTATCTAAAAGTTGATCACGGCTATATACTTTACCTGGATGTGTTGCAAAAAGCTCTAACATATCAAACTCTTTAGCCGTTAAATTAATCTCATGATTATTAATAAAGAGACGGCGACTATTTACTTCAAGTCGTAATGCACCTACTTCAATTGACTTTTTACTTGTTTCTCTTTCATGATGATTTGAACGTCTTAAAATAGCTTTAATACGTGCTTTAAGCTCTAAAATATTAAATGGCTTTGTCACATAGTCATCTGCTCCATATTCTAGTCCCATAATTTTATCCATATCTTCCCCTTTAGCTGTAAGCATAATAATAGGAATATTTGAAAATTCACGGACAAGCTGACATACTTGTAAACCATCATATTTAGGTAGCATGACATCTAAAATCATCACATCATATTTATTACTTTTTACATAATTTAAAGCTTCTTCTCCATCATAGGCTGCATCTACTTCCCAGCCTTCTTGTTCAAGACTAAACTTTATTCCTTTCACAATTAATCTCTCATCATCAACAACTAAAATCTTGCTGTTCATCCCTTATCCTCCTACTGTATTATAATTTTGTCTTTTATGTTCTCAAAGGTTTTATCGCCTATGCCTTCTACCTTAGTTAACTCTTCAATTGCCTTAAATCCACCATTTTTATCACGATAGTCTTTAATAGCAGTGGCTTTCTTTTCACCAATACCTTTTAAGGTTTGAAGCTCTTGTATAGAAGCTGTATTAATGTTAATACACTCACTCACTTGGCCTACATTGATACTCCTACTATTTTCATATGAATCGAGACTTTTGTCAATTTGTTCTCCTTGTTTAGGGACAATAATTTTTCCATTTGGTACAACTTGCTCTGCTAGGTTTACACCACTTAAATTCGCATCTTCTGTAAATCCACCTGCCATAGCTACCACATCCTTAACAATTGCACTTGGTGCTATGTAATAAACATCTGGATTTTTCACTGCACCACATATATAAATAGGTACTACCCTTTCTATTTCATTCATATCCTTTAAAGTATCCATATCCTGACTGTCCTTAGTTTCCTCTATCTTAGCTTCTTCACTTAAATCACTTTCCTCAGTTGTTAAAACTAATTCACTTCCAATATTAGGCTTATAAATCAAACTACCTATACCTATTAAACTCACTAAACCTATTAATATAATGAACTTATATTGCTCCAATAATTTTAACATATAATCACCTCTATTACAAAATAGTGTGCACATATTTTTCATGAAATAGACAGTTCGTCTACCTAATTTTTGAAAAATCTGCTATAATATACTTTAATGAAAGGAGGTAATTCTATGAAATTAAAGTCGATCATCAGTTTATTTATGGTAGTTTGTTTATTCAGTTTTACATTTTCACCTTTGCAAGCTACTGAAAATGCCCCCTCAGTAACTAGCCCAATCAATACGCAAAGTACTGAAGAAAAAACACCTACAATTGCGGCTGAATCTGCAATTTTAATAGATGCCAATTCAAAAACAGTTTTATATGAAAAAAACGGTTACAGCAAACAATATCCTGCAAGTATTACAAAACTTATGACAGCTTTACTTGCTATTGAAAATCTCAATCCAAATGACACAATTACCTTCTCCCATGATGCCATCTTTGGTATTGAACGTGGCAGTAGTCATATTGGACTAGATGTAGGTGAGCAAATCACAGTTGATCAAGCACTT
>USPX01000387.1 GCA_900556665.1 uncultured Eubacteriales bacterium | reverse complement strand
TAAATATAAAATAAAAAATATAATACTGATAAGTTGTTTGATGGTTGGCTGTTTTATGCTATTAAGTCCTAATCTTTTTGCAACAAGCATTACTTTTCCAAGTATAACCATTGGTGGAGAAGCTGCAAGTGATGTAGAATCTACAAGTAGTGCATTACAAATGATATTTATACTCACTATTTTAGCATTAGCACCATCTATTTTAATTATGATGACATCTTTTCTTAGAATTATTATTTCATTACATTTTCTAAGATCAGCAATTGGAACGACAACGATGCCACCTAATCAAGTATTAGTAGGACTTGCACTCTTTTTAACTTTTTTTGTTATGAGTCCTATTTACTCAAATATAAAAACTAATGCCATAGATCCATATCAAAATCATAAAATTACGCAAGAACAAGCAATTGAGAGAGGTGTAGAGCCTTTAAAGGAATTTATGCTTAGTCAAGTACGTGATGAGGATATTAAATTATTTATGGATTTATCGGGAAGAGATCCTATCACAGATAGTAGTCAAATATTAAAAGAATTACCTTTATACGTTTTAGTACCAGCATTTATTATTAGTGAATTACGTGCTGGGTTTATAATAGGATTTTTAATTTATTTACCATTCATTGTAATAGATATGGTTGTTTCATCCACATTGATGTCTATGGGGATGATGATGTTACCACCTGCTATGATTTCCCTACCATTTAAAGTATTATTATTTATATTAGTAGATGGATGGAATTTAATTATAGGACAAATTTTAAAGACATTTAGTTAGGAGGAGACTATGGAACAACTCGTTTTAGATATTATGAGAGAAACGATGATGATGATTATTAAAGCGTCACTTCCGTTGTTATTAACAGGTTTAGTAATTGGTCTTATTGTAAGTATTTTTCAGACTGCAACTTCCATTCAAGAACAAACATTGGCGTTTGTACCTAAAATTATAGGCGTATTCTTAGCAATTATATTGTTTGGTCCATGGATTATAAATATATTACAAACCTATACAATTAGGATGTTTAGTCTCTTTAGTACATTATTATAAGGAATGATGGCATGGAAGAATTAATGTATTTATATACGCACATTGATGTGTTTTTACTTATATTTTGTCGCATTATATGTGCTATTGCATTCTTACCAGTTATAAGTGAGACCAAAGTACCACTTAAAGCTGTAAGTGGTATGGCAATGTGTTTGGCACTTATTACAGCACTTACAATTGGTGAAATAACGATTACTTATAATGAAACGCTTTTAGGTTTCACATTAGCAGTACTTAAAGAAGTATTTGTAGGTCTTATTATAGGGTTTGCATTTCGCATATATTTTCAGATCTATAGCTTTGTAGGGAGCTTATGGAGTACACAGGGGGGGCTAAGTATGAGTACGATTATGGATCCAACAAGTAATGCACAAGTTCCTTCACTAGGTAAATTATATCAACTAGCCTTTGCGGTACTTTTTATAGTGAGTGGGGGATATCACTGGTTTATACAGATGGTGGTAGAATCTTTTAAAGTTATACCACTTAATCAAGCGATATTTAATGAAAGTCTTACTTATACAATTATACAAGCAGTTGCTGAATATTTTTTAATCGGTTTCAAATTAGCTATTCCAATATTAAGTATTTTAATTATTATTGACTGTGGTCTTGGGATACTAGCTAGAACTGTTCCACAGATGAATATGTTTGTAATCGGTATTCCACTTAAAATGTTAATCTTATTTATTTTAATCATTATTACAATTAACTTAATACCAACATTTAACACAATGATTACAAATGGACTTACAAACACAATTATGAATTTAATACAAGGAATGATGCCACAGTGAATGAGCAATTAATTACTTTAGACCTGCAGTTTTTCTCGGCAGAAAGTGAAGGTAGAACTGAAAAGGCTACCAGTAAGAAAAGAGAAGACTCTCGAAAAAAAGGACAAGTTGCTAAAAGTAATGACTTAAATACAGCAATTATAATCGTTGGATTTTGTGGTGCAATGACTGTACTAGGCGGTTATATGAATAAGCAGATATTAAAGTTTATGAAAGAGAGTTTCTTACATTTAAATAATAATTTGCAAGTTCAAAATGAGAGTTATTTATTATTAAATATTACCCAAGGTATCAAATCACTGCTAATTATTTCATTGCCACTATGGTTTGTTTTAGTACTAGCAGCGTTTTTGATTAGTTATATTCAAGTAGGATTTCGCGTAACTTGGGAACCGATGCAACCTAAATTTTCTAAGATGAATCCTATGAATGGGATTAAAAGAATATTTTCTAAGGATACAATAGTTACACTACTCATATCAACAGCTAAAGTAAGTGTATTAGGTACAATTGTTTATAAAATAATTACTGCCAAGGTACCTTTATTTCTAAAATTTTATGATATGAGTGTGAATCAAATTTTTAGTAACATTGGTAAGACAATTTTAAATATAGGTTTTTT
>USPX01000386.1 GCA_900556665.1 uncultured Eubacteriales bacterium | reverse complement strand
AGTGGTGATAATGAACTTAAAAAGGCATGGGTATTTGTAAAGTCAACTTTCAAATGACATGCTTCTACAATTTGAATCAACATATATACAAATAACATACTGGCTACGCCTGTAGAAATCTTAGAAATCGTTTCACTTAATTTATCCATCTTAATTTCTAGTGGTGTATCTGTTTCTTTATCACCTAAGGCTTTTGCAATATACCCCATCTCAGTAGCATCACCTGTGGCTGTGACAATCATTTTAGCTGACCCACAGGCAATAAGTGTCCCTCCAAAAAGCATATTAAACTGCTTTGCAGGAACCGGGTCTTGAATGACTTCTTCCCCCTCTATATGTATCACTTCTTGTTTCACTTTTCCCACATGTTTACTGACATCGTCTGATTCCCCTGTAAGCATATCTTCTCTTACTTTTAGTTCATTACATTCTATAATACGCCCATCAGCAGGCACCAAATCTCCTGCCTCTAGATATACGATATCGCCAGGTACTAATTCACTTTTATGTAATAAGTTTTTTTGCCCCTCACGTTGCACCTTGACACTTACATCCTCCGTAAGCTTATTCAGTGCTTCAGCAGCCTTTTTGGAACGACTTTCAGTTAAAATACCTATGGTGCTTCCTAAAAGTACTGCAAGGCAAATACCAATAGCATCATGATATTCTCCAATTAATAAACTTATCCCTGCTGCAATTAATAATATGACGATAAGCTGTTGCGTTAAGGCATCTTTTATCTCACCTAATAAACTTTTTTCTTTAGCTTTCGAAAAGCTATTAGGTCCATAACGTTTGAGTCTTTCCTTGGCCTCTTCATTACTAAGGCCACATTTAGCATTTGTACTTAACCCTTTTAAAACATCTTCTATTTCCTGATTGTAATATTTATTCTCCATGGTACCCTCCTATCTTCTCATGATGCCTTTGTATAATATATACAAGCCTATGAAAAAATATGACTACCTCTTCATTTTGCATACAAAAAAACTGTTTAATAAGAAAGAAGTCTTCCTTATTAAACAGTCCCTATTCTTTAGTTATTTACTTCATTTAAATTTTTAAATGCCGTAGCCATCATCAATTTAATACGATTGAGCTGGTTCACATGAGAAGCGCCTGGGTCATAATCTACTGCTGCAATATTAGCCAGTGGATATTTACGACGTAGCTCTTTAATCATTCCTTTTCCTGTTACATGATTTGGCAGACAACCAAATGGCTGCATACATACCACATTATTTACACCATCTTCTAAAAGGCTAATGATTTCTCCTGTTAAGAACCAACCTTCACCCATTTGATGTCCCACAGACATCACACCTTCTGCCATCTTTGCTAAAGCTTCAATGCGGTGTGGTGCGCTAAAGCGTTTACTTTCTCTTAGACACTTACTCATATATTTACGCTTGTATTCTAAGAAGGAAATGACAAGGTTTGCAATAATCTTATCTTTAAATGGTTTCTGTAAAACTTCATTTTTGAATTTTTGATTGTACTCACAGTAATTAAAGAAATCTAATAGGTCTGGCATTACTGCTTCGCCGCCTTCGGCTTCAATAGTCTCTACAGCTTCATTATTACCATATGGATGGAATTTAACTAAAATCTCACCTACAAGTCCTACTCTTGGTTTTTTAATATCTAAAAGTGGTAAGGCGTCAAAATCTTTGACAATAGCTGCCACATTCTCCTTAAATACTTTTTGATCCCCTGTACGTACATTTTCCTTACAAACCTCTGACCATTTCTCAAATAAGCGATTACTACTTCCTGGCACTGTTTCATAAGGACGTGTACGATATAAAACACGCATTAATAAATCCCCATATAAGACTGCCATAAGACCTTTTTGTATCATATCTAAAGACACCTTAAAGCCTGGGTTATTTTCAAGACCACCTGCATTTAATGAGATAACTGGTACATACGCCATATCACTATCTTTAAGGGCTTTTCTAAGGAAGCTTATATAGTTAGAAGCACGACAGCCACCACCTGTTTGTGTAATCATTAAGGCTGTACGATGTGGGTCTACACTTCCACTCTTAATGGCTCTTAATAACTGACCAATAACAATGATGGCAGGATAGCAAGCATCATTATTGACATATTTTAAACCTTCCTCTACATCCTCTTTACAAACCTTTGGTAATATTTTTACAGTATACCCACAGGTATTAAAGGCATCCTCTAGGAATTGAAAATGTATGGGTGACATTTGTGGTGCTAAGATTGTATAAGTCTTACGCATATCTTCAGTAAACTTAGCAATTGGCGTGCTTGGTTTAACCTCTAAAGTACGATGTAATTTCTTACGTTCTTTCATAGCTGCTTTTAAAGAACGAATACGGATTTTAATTGCACCCAGGTTGGCACCTTCATCAATTTTAATGAGAGTATAGATTTTACCTGCTTGCTCTAAAATTTCTTCTACTTGATCTGATGTCACTGCATCTAATCCGCAACCAAAAGAGG
>USPX01000385.1 GCA_900556665.1 uncultured Eubacteriales bacterium | reverse complement strand
TACCACTTATAATATGGCCAGGGCAGAACTTGCACATGTAGAAGGCAATATAGAAGAGGCTTTGGAATTCTATAGTAAAGCATTAGAAGAAGACAATAGAGTGTTTAAAAAATTTGCGTTACAAGAAGTCATTGATATGCTAGATGAAGTTGGAGAATATAGAGAAAGTAGTCGTTACTATGAGCAATTACAACAGTGGTATGAGCATGAAGCAGAAATCATTAATAAAGACTACTCAGATTATGCAGTGTATAAGTATGCGTACGAGCATAAATTAGAAGAAAGAGCAAACAGGAAGGTTAAAATATATATAACAATTGGTATGTTAGCTGTGGGCGCTATTGGGAGTATAGTCATGTTAAGTTTAAGACGTATTCAGCTTATGAAGCTTAATAAATTAGATGGCTTAACTAAAATTTATAATCGAAGTTATTTTGAAAAGTGTTATAGCACACTGATTACCCAGGAAAAACAATTTGTAACCATTATCTTTGATATAGACCACTTTAAATTAATTAATGATACATATGGGCATGCAGTAGGCGATAAGGTAATCCAAAAGGTTGTAGAACTAAGTCAAAAGGTAATTGGTAAAAAGGGCACCTTATTTAGATATGGCGGTGAAGAGTTTGTAGTACTTGTTGAGACATTAAAACTACAAGAAGCAGCCAATTTAGCAGAGAAAATTAGAGAGAAGGTAGAAGAATATAGCTGGGAAGACACAACCCCTGTTACAGTGAGCATAGGTGTAGCAGAATCTAGTGCAGCGTTAAGAGATGTATTAAATAAGGCGGATCAAAATTTATATGAAGCTAAAATGCAAGGTAGAAACCGAGTAGTTTATCATAAATAGAGGGAGGGTATAATGAGAAAAAAAGTAAGTGGTCTTTTGGTTCTTGTCACCATCATTGGCATTGTCAGTGTATATATGCAGGCGCAAAGAGATAGTAGAAATCAAGTTATTAAGCAAATCATAAGTAGTTCTCAAGAGGAAGTTGATGATAAATTATTACAAGATGCATTAGCTCATATAAGAAAAGAAAATGTTTCAGAAAAAGAGGCACTTATATTAGGTTTTGGTGCTTTAAAAAGTGCTGATTTAGAAACTGCAAAGACTTATTTAAATAAAGCACGCACAAGTAAAGATGAAAGTATTAGATTACATGCCGCTGATTTATTAGTGAGTATACTTGCAAAGCAAGAGGCAAATGAGGAAATAGCTACTATAGTTGATGAAACCTTAAAAAGCCTTACAAGCAAAAGCTATAATAATGAAATCACAACCATAACAAGTCTTACTCAGTATATTATCCATACAGAGGAAGATAGAAAAAGAACAATAGGTACATTACAATACGCATTAGAGCATACGCCATTTTTAAATAATGAAGCAGTATGTAGTATTAAAAATAAAATAGCACTTCTTTATTTATATAATGGCAATTATGCAAGGGCTATGGAAAATTTATTAGGTGTGATGGCTGTAGGAGAAACGCTAGATGATAAGTTTTATAGAGCTAAGGCACAAGTTGATTTAGGTATTATTTATGGCATGTTGGGTAATTACAAGGAGAGTAGTAAAAACTTTAAAGAGGTTCTTGAAATAGAGGTTAAAGACGTAAAGAATGAAGCATTTATTAAAGTCTATGCCATAATTAATCTATATGAAAACATGTTATACGAGGAAAATTATGAAGATGTTCAAGAAGTACATGATATGGTTATGACTTATGCGGAACATTTGGATGAAACATTAAAAGAGTCAATCTTAATGATGAATGATATATTTTTATGTAAGTATTATATGAAAATAGGAGAGCTAACTTTAGCAAATGATTTAAAAAAGAAGCTAGATGATCAGATAGAAGTGTTTAAAGTATATGAGCCTATAAGTGTTTATGCAAACTACAAACTTTTATGTGCGCAAATGGCGGAAGTAGATGGAGATGTAGATTTAGCAGTAAGTTTGTATAAAGAAACATTAAAGTTAGAAAATATGCCTTATACAAAGTATATTTTAAAGTATCTCGTAAAACTGCTCAATCAGTATGAAAGATATGAAGAAGCCCATGAGTATAAAGCTGAGCTGATTAAACATTATAGGCAAGAAGCGATGACTTTAAGCAGGAACTATTCGGAATATGCACTTTATAAATATGAATATAAACAACATATTCTAGAGAAAACACAACTCAAGATTCGGATGTATATATATGGTATATTCATTGCTGGTATCATCATAGGTGGCATTATTCGTTCCTATTTAAAAAATAAAAAATTGATTGAAGTAAATAGATTAGATGGTCTTGCAAAGGCCTATAATAGAAGATATTTCGAGGAATATTATAAGGCATTAAAAGAAGACGAATTGCCATTTGCTATTATACTCTTTGATATTGATTACTTTAAAAAAATTAATGATACTTATGGTCACCTAGTAGGAGACATGGTCATTAAACAAGTTGTAGAAATTAGTAAGGAAGTCAT
>USPX01000384.1 GCA_900556665.1 uncultured Eubacteriales bacterium | reverse complement strand
ACCAACTACGAATTTGGCTAAAGTCATTACATGTATTATTGCCATTTCGGGTATGCTATTTACAGGTATGTTTATGGGTGCAATACTTAGTACAAATGATACAAATCATAAAAGATAAAAGTATAGATTATATTGGTAAAAAATGGTATAATAGAGACTTAAGACATCTTTGGAAGCAGGCATATATGAAAATTGCATTAGCAAATGACCATGCAGGTTTTGCATTAAAAAATGAAATCAAAATGTATTTAGAAGCTGAGGGACATGAAGTTGTAGACTTTGGTTGTCACAGCGAAGAATCAGCTGACTTACCAGATTATATTTATCCAGCAAGTTTGGCAGTAGCAAAAGGTGAAGTAGACCGCGGAATCTTTGTAGATGGCGTAGGTTACGGAAGTGCTATGATTGCTAACAAATTACCAGATGTGTATGCAGCAGTATGTCAAGATCCATTCTGCGCAGGTCTTGCAAGATCACACTCTAATACAAATGTACTTTGCATTGGTGGTAAAATCATTGGGTCAGCAATTGCTATGGAAATTGTAAAAACATGGCTTACAACTAACTATTTAAGTGAAGAGGTAAGATATACAGCACGTGTAGATAAAGTAAAAGCAATTAGCGAAAAACATATTCGTCCAATTAGTGAATAATGAATTTCTTTTTAAAGTTACTTTAAGAGGAACGATTAAAACATATTAAAGATACCTTAGGGGGCTTTGATATGTTTTTTTAGTTGGATAAAAGCTGCAAAGTGGGGTATAATCAAAATATTAAAATAAGAGGAGAAATATAAAAGTGAAAATAACTATTAATGATGTAGCCCGTGAAGCGGGGGTTGCTAAGTCTACCGTATCGCGTGTGCTTTCTAACAATCCGCGTATTAGCGAAGAAACTAAAGCAAAAGTTAATGAAGTTATAGAAAGATTAGGTTATAAACCAAATGTGATGGCGAGAAACTTAGCAAAGAACCAAACAAAAACAATAGGCGTTATTTTACCTATTGATGTTGCCACTTCTTTTGGAAATCCAATTTTTATTCAAATGATGTTAGGCATTAGTACTTATGCACAAGAAAAGAAATACTTTTTAATGTATGCCTTTGGTAAAGATGAAGAAGAAGCACGTAATATTCAAGAGTTTAGTACCAATGGTGCAGTGGATGGCATTATTATTTTAAGATCAGAAGAAAATGATAAAGTCATCAAAAGCCTTAGAGAATCTAACTTCCCATTTGTAGTTATTGGGAGACCTGGACGTGAAACCTCTGTATTATGGGTGGATAATGATAACTTTGGTGCAACTTATGAAATTGTAGAAGAGCTGATTAAAAAAGGACATGAAAGAATCGGCTTTATAAGTGCAAAGAAAAAGTGGACAGTATCTAAAGATCGATTAGAAGGGTATAAACGTGCGCTACAAACACACGGCATAGAATATAAGCCTGAGCTTGTTTATCATGGTGATGACTTTACTGAAGAAGTAGGGGTGAAAGCCATGGAAGAAATGCTAATTTCACAGTTACCAACAGCTATTATTGCAACGGATGATTTAATGGCAATTGGTATTAGTAAGTATTTAGAGGATAAAGAGATTAAAGGTAAAGCCGTTATTGGATTTAATAATACAGCACTTGCTGAGTACCAAAGACCTTCTTTAAGTTCTGTAGAGATTTATGGGGATAAATTAGGTTATGCAGCGGCTAAACTTTTAGTAGAGTATCTTGAAGATAATGACAAGAAACATGAACATGCTATTATTGAAACGAAACTCATACGTCGCGAAACTTTTAAATAAAATTTTGTGGAAACGGTTGCATAAACCGTTTCCATTTGCTATAATAAATTTGTAAGCAGGATAAATTTTTTTTAACTAACCAAGAAACCGGTTGCACAGGAGGAAGAAATGGATTGGAGAAAAGAAGCAATAGGTTATCAAATATATCCTAGAAGTTTTAAAGATTCAAATGGTGATGGCATAGGTGATATCAAAGGAATTATGTCAAAGTTAGATTATTTAAAAGAATTAGGTATAGATGTTATTTGGATCTGTCCGATGTATCAATCACCTAATGATGATAATGGATATGATATCAGTGATTATAAATCTATTATGAAAGAGTTTGGCACAATGGAGGAATTAGATGAACTCCTTAGTGAAGTACATAAAAGAGGTATGAAACTCATTATGGACTTAGTTATTAATCATACTTCAGATGAACATCCTTGGTTTATTGAATCAAGAAGTTCAAAAGATAGTGCCAAACGTGATTGGTATATTTGGAGAGAAGGCAAGGACAACAAAGAACCAAATAACTGGGAAAGTATTTTTAATGGCTCAGTATGGGAATATGATGAAACAACTGATGAATACTTCTTACACTTATTTAGCAAGCGTCAACCAGACTTAAACTGGGAAAATAAAGAAGTAAGAGAAGCTTTATTTGAAATGGTAAACTGGTGGCTTGATAAAAGTATTGATGGGTTTAG
>USPX01000383.1 GCA_900556665.1 uncultured Eubacteriales bacterium | reverse complement strand
GAATGTTTGTGTTTATCTATTTATTGTAAATTTTCTTCATTTTATCAAAGCTTAAGCTTTTTGTAAATAAAGCTTAAGCCCTAATCAAATGTTTTTAATTTTTACTACCTAGTTTCATATAGTTTTTCATTTTTGCACTAATATTATTAGGCTGTAACATCATCATATTCACTGGCAATGTAATGATTACACGAGTAAATTTATTTTGCTCACTTTCAATCATGACCTTCCCTTGATGTGCTT
The DNA here is from genome assembly GCA_900556665.1 of uncultured Eubacteriales bacterium. Next base: position 2,247 of record USPX01000383.1, on the reverse strand, counting down.
CTACAATGTTTTTAACCATTGTGAGCCCTATGCCACTACCTTCATATTTTTCACGACTTTTATCACCACGATACATTCTTTCAAATACAAATGGTAAATCTTCTTCATCAATACCGATGCCTGTATCCTCCACCACGATTTGACAGTCCTTATTCCCGTTTAATAAACTGGTCGTCACTTTAATCTCGCCCTTATCACTAGTAAACTTAAAGGCATTTGAAAGGACATTCATCCAAAGCTGTTTCATGCCATCCTTATCTGCCATAACCATAACTGTCTCAGTCTCATTGGCCTTCATATGATAAGTGATTTTTTTCTCCTTGGCAACAATCTTAAAGGCATCGAAAACCTCACCTAAACTTTCATTTAAACTAATAAGTTTAAACTCCATAGAAGTTTCTTTCTCCTCTATGTTCTTGAGTAAATCTAGATTGTTTAAAAGCTTGCCAAACCTTACAACCTCTTTATAAAGCATGTTCATTTGCTCTTCATCAATTGGATAAATCCCATCAATCATAGCCTCTAAATTACTTTGTAAAATATGAAGTGGTGTACGAATTTCATGGGATACATCAGAAATCAATTTACGACGAATCGTATCCTGTCTTTCTAATTTTTCACCTAAATAATTCATACCATGTCTTAAAGTTTCAATCTCTTTAATTTTACTTCTAAATGGATATCTGGCATCTAACTTGCCATCTGCTAAGGCAATAGAGGTTTTACTAATGCCATAAATATGATAAGTAAATAATCTTGATAAATACACCCCTGCAAAAATGAAGCACATTAAAATCATGCTACAGCACCACACAATACTTAGGTTAATATCCTTTTTAAACTGCATATCATTCATGGTTAATGTAGCTGTTGGATAATAGCCTATACGGGCATAACCTATTAATTGACCTGTCTTATCATGTAATGGCTTATCTTCAAAAGAATATAAAGCCGTTCTTGGCCCAAGGTGTTTGCTCCCATGTTCCGACTTTTTAATTTGCTCTGCTAGTTCATTTTGAGTGGTGCCCCAAAGGAATCTTTTATCTGGTGATAAGACAGCTATGGAGAAATTACCCATTCCCAAATAATTCTCTAAAATCAGCTGCTCCCCTAAATTTTGCTCCCAATGGTCCTCTTCATATAACTTTTCTAATACTTCTACAAGCATGTCACTGGCATAGCTAATATTATTTTGAACATAAAGCTCAAAGCTACGCTGAATAGTCACATTCACTATGAGGGATGTACTTAGTACCATAATACATCCAATGCTTAAGAAGATTGCAAAAAGCTGTTTTCTAATAGAAATCATGCATGTTCGCCTTCAAATTTATAACCAATACCAGTTACTGTTTTAATATAACGTGGGTTCTTTGTATCCGCTTCGATTTTTTTTCTAAGGTTCTTGATATGCACATCAATGGTACGGTCAAAGCCATCAAAATCGATTCCCATAACAGCCTCAATGAGCTGATCTCTTGTAAAGACACGTCCTGGTGAAGAAGCTAATTCATAAAGTAAGTCAAACTCATTTGGTGTGAGCATCACTTCTTCATTATTAATTTGTACACTACGTTCTTGTAAATAAATTTTGAAATGTCCTTTGTCAAAGATTAAGACTTCTTTATTATCTTCACGTTGCTTACGAATCTCTAATGCTTTAACCCTTGCCACTACTTCTCTTGGGCTCACTGGTTTAACTAAATACTCATCAGCACCTAATTCAAAGCCTTCAATCTTACTATCTAAAGTTCCTCTTGCTGTAATCATGAAAATATGCACATTAGATACTTTACGCATCTCTTGACAAATTTCTTCCCCTTGAATATCTGGGAGCATAAGGTCTAATAATACTACATCAATTTTATTTTCAAAAAATACATCTAGACCGCTTCTACCTGTATAACAAGTGTAAACTTTATAGCCTTCCTTCTCTAGATATTTTGTCATGATGTCTGCTACTCTCTCTTCGTCTTCGATTACTAATACGTTCATGTTTTTCATCCCTTTCATACGGTCTTGGCTTTTATGTTTTTCCCATTATAAAACACTTATGTGAAGAAAGTGAAAAGTTTATAGATAGTTTGTCCTTTTTTCAAGTAAACTCATTCTTTATTTATATTATTGAAATTTATTCAAAATAAGAAACATAAGTTTTTTAAAATATTATATATTTTTCATTTCAATTATTAATTATTATTGATAATTTTATATATTTGCTTTACAATAGTAAATAAGATTTACTTT
>USPX01000382.1 GCA_900556665.1 uncultured Eubacteriales bacterium | reverse complement strand
TGAAAATATATTAATTGCCCTTCACTTTACAAATCCAGAACGTGTCAATTATTATAGTGACTTTGCAAGTAAGCTTAACAAATATAAAGTAGATTATGATGTATTTGCAAGCTCCTATTATCCATTTTGGCATGGGTCTTTAGAAAATTTAACCAGTGTTCTTAAAAACGTAGCAGATACTTACAATAAGAAGGTAATGGTAGCAGAAACTTCTTATATTTATACAAAAGAAGATACAGACGGGCATGGCAATTCTGTTTCAGGTAATGCTGGGCAAATTTTAAACTATGATGTTTCGCCACAAGGCCAAGCAACTTGCTTAAAGGATGTGGTGGAAGCTGTGGTGAATATAGGTGAAGCAGGTATAGGTGTATTTTATTGGGAGCCAGCATGGATTAAGGTACCAGCAGCAAGTGCCCAGGAACGTGCAAATAAATGGGAGACTTATGGTTCAGGTTGGGCAGCTTCTTATGCTGGAGAATATGAACCAGATGATGCAGGTAAATGGTATGGTGGGAGTTCATGGGATAATGAAGCATTCTTTGATGAAGAAGGTAAGCCATTACCATCATTATATACTTATCGTTATTTAAAAAATGGGGCAGTAGGGCAAAGAGCTTTATCCCGTTTAGAAACACTTAACATGACTGTGCAAGTTGGTGAAACAGTGAATTTACCAGAAGCAGTGAAAGGTTATTATGATGGCTCAGAAGAAAATATTAAAGTAACTTGGAATGCAGTGGAAATTGCAAAAGCGCAGGCCACTGGTATAGGCGATTATGAAATTAGTGGAAAGGCAGCTGAAGGCGTAGTAGCTAAATGCCTTTTAATGATTAAACCTTATAATCTTATAAAAAATCCAAGCTTTGAAATGGCAGATCAAGGCATGTGGGAAATTAAATACAAAAGTGAAAATAGTGGCTATGTAGATTATCAAAAAAATACTGCAGATGCCCTAAGTGGCGATTATAGTATCCATTTTTGGTCAGATAAAGCAGAGAATTTTGAAGTATTCCAAACACTTACAGGACTTGAAAATGGTACATATACTGTAGGTGCAGCTATTCAAGGTGGAGATTGTAATAATGGCGAGATTTATTTGTTTGCACAAACAGGAGAGACAATTTATAAAGAAGAGACGCAGGTAGATGGTTGGACAAATTGGAAAAAACCTATGCTTCAAGAAGTAAAGGTAACAAATGGCACATTAACTATAGGTATGTCTGCCAACTACATTAAGTGGTTTAGAAGATTACTTTACTAAAGAACAAATGATGATGCTTTTAAAAGATGAAGACTTCCTAAAAGAAGTAGGGGTACATTATACAATTATTCAGCTTATACCTACTCAAAATGTAGCCTTCCAAGATTTAAAAGAAAAGCATTGGGCATATGCAGCTGTAAAAGACTTAGCACAAAAGGGCATTATTCAAGGTATAAGTGAGGCTAAATTTGCGCCAAATCAAAGCTTAAAAGTAAATGATGCATGTACATTATTAGACCGCATACTCCTTGCAAATCACAAAGTTGCAACTAAGCTTTCAAGAGAAGTGGTGGCAAAATATATTAAGGAAGAAAAGAACTGGGCGTATGCACATAAAATGTCCATAGGTAGTAAACTAAGCGAGGAGACATTAAAAAGCATTGCGAATCTGGGAGATCAACCTATTACAAGACAATTACTTGCACAAGTCTTATATGAGCTTACAGAGGAAAATCAGATGGAGGCAATAAATAGCTTTGAAGATATGAATGATTCACCATATCAAGAAGCTCTAACATATTGCTATCATAAAGAACTTTTAAAAGGTGTAAAAGAAGGGCAGATGGCACCAGAAAGGCCTGTAACAAGAGCAGAAATGGCTGTTATTTTAATGAGGCTTGAAATCCTATTAAGTAATAAATAAATATCAGATAAAAAGCTAGAGGACAACTCTAGCTTTTTTGCATAAATACCAAAAATATGTATAAAGTGGATAGTTTGAATTTAAAAATAAAGTAAATTATGACTATATTAAATATATGAAAAAATATAAAGCAATGATATAATAAAAACATCATTGGAAGATGCAGCGCAGTATATGCACAAAAGGAGATTTAAAGTGATTAGTTTTAAAAATATCAGGCACCTTATGTCATTTCAGGAATTAGTAGCACAAATGGCGCTTTCAGAAGCAATTTATGTCGCACCATCAGAGGGTTTAAAAAAGCAATTTGCCTTTATTTATTTGATTGCATTTTATCAAGCTGATTATAAAAGATATGAAGGGGAAGCTTTTTACATTGCACCTGAATATGATGATATTCACTTTTCAATAGGTGGACCTACATATTTATTTGACGAAGCAATTGGGACAAGAACATATCCACATGAAATTATTTTAGAACCAGCGAAAGCTTTATTAGAAGGAAAAGAAGTAAAGGAAGAAGGGTTTGATGAAGTAGCCAGTTTTTTAGTTCATCAAGCTAAAAGTTTTGTAAAGGAGTAAGC
>USPX01000381.1 GCA_900556665.1 uncultured Eubacteriales bacterium | reverse complement strand
TGCAGTGGATGTTGAGGGCAGGGTGAACGGCATTGAAAAGGAGCTTGTCGCCATGCTTGGCAGCTGGGGAAGGATACCGGTCACATATGCAGGCGGTGTGTCATCCTTTGACGATTTAAAATGCATCAGGCAGCTTGGACAGAATCATCTGAATGTGACAATAGGCAGTGCTCTTGATTTGTTTGGCGGTGAGATGGAGTACGATAAGGTTATAGCTTTTTGCAATAATAAGGAGATTTAAAATGGCAAAAGATAAAGGATTTGCAAGCTTTACACCAGATCAAAGTAAAGCCTTTTCTGAAGCAGAAAAGAAAAATAAACCGCAAGCTACTTCTGAAAAATATGCTATCAAGCAAAAACATTAAGAAAGGCCCTCACCATGGATGAAGCAACTAAAAAATTAATTCCACAACAAGGTTCACAAAAAAGTAGATGTAAAGGTGGTCTTGATAAGGACCCAGGTACCAAAATAACACATACAAAATAAATACCTGCAATACAAAACCGGCAGTCCTACTCATTTAAGACTGCCGGTTTTTCTACTATAAATGTTTCCACTTCTATAATTTTTCAAATACAAGTGTTGCTTGAATACGGTCTCCTCCTAGCATTCCCTTACTTCCAGAAGAAGATGTAGTAATTGTATGTAATCTATACCCTTTAGCTGCTTGTTTATTAATTACATCCTCTAACTCTGTTAAATTCCCTGATCCTGTCCCCAAAAGTTTTTCCTTTAAGCTGTGTTAGACATTTGTGTTGTTATTGTTTAAAGTTCTCTATTTCTGGTATAATCTAACTATTACACTTATTTAGGAGAAGAAATAATGACAAGTACTGCAGAAATTAAAGAAGCAATCCAATTATTATCCCAAAAACAACTAAAGGACTTATATCAGTTTATTGCTGAAATTATGTCTATAAATATACCTATTAGCAATCTCGATAAGGAAATTGGTGAAAGTAGATTTGCTAATGGTGAAGCCTGTGTTCATTGTGGTTCTACTGCTATTGTGAAATATGGTAGGGTTAGAAGGGCACAACGCTATCGTTGCAAGGATTGTGGAAAGACATTTAATACGCTCACTTTTTCTTCTTTATCCTATAGTAAGTTGCCTTTAGATTTATGGGTTCATTATGCTCAGTGTTTAATTTCTGGATATAGCATTCGAAAAAGTGCAAAGGCAGTAGGCGTTTGTGTTAAGACATCATTCTATATGCGTCATAAATTGTTGGATTGTATTCGTGCTTATATAGGGGTGGGTCATGTAGAAGGTATCATTGAATTAGATGAAACGATGGTTGCAGAGTCGTTCAAGGGCAATCATAAGAAAAGTGGATTTATCCTTCCTAGAAAGCCACGTAAACGAGGTGGAGAAATTCACACTCGTGGTATAAGCAACGAATATATATGTATAGCATCAGCTATTGATAGACACGGTAATATCATCTTAGAAGCCGTATGTAAAGGAAGAATTACACACACTGATCTTGAGAAACTATTCACTAATCATATTGATACTCATAGCATTATATGTTCAGATTCTCACAAATCATATATTCAGTTTGCTAAAAATTTATCCTTGGAACATAAGCAAATCCCACGTGGATTCCATAAGAACGGCATCTATCATATAAATAGAGTTAATAGCTTGCATAGCCGATTTAAGCAGTGGCTTGCAGGCTTTAAAGGCGTGTCTACAAAGTACCTTCCGAACTACTTATCGTTCTTCAAATTAGTTGAATTGATTAAAGGAGAGAAAGAACCTGTTCAAAATAAGAACACGCTTCTGTACGGCACGTCTGGTTTTGTTGATGTTAGAATCTCTAATTTTAGAATTCGCACAAGAACAATTGATAAAAACATCTAACCATTTCAGTTATTCCATATGTATGATATATTATAATTAAGCAAATAGATATTTGTTTGATTATAGATAATAAGAGGTGGATATGAAAAAGTTAAATAAGAAGTATATTGTACTAGCTATATTAGGTTTGCTTGTATTATTCTTATGGATAAATAATACAAGTATATTTACTGATAAGGAAGGATCATATAAATTATTGGCACATAGAGGATTAGCTCAAACCTTTGATATTTCAAAGGTAGAATGGGATACTAATACTGCAGAAATCATCTATGAACCTGAACATGAATATCTTGAGAATACAATTGCTTCTATGAAAGCTGCATTTGATTATGGAGCGGATGTAGTGGAATTAGATATACAGAAAACAAGAGATGGTCAACTTGCTGTATTTCATGATTATGATTTAGCAATGAGGACAAATGGAACTGGAAGTATTAGCGATTATACTATGGAAGAACTCAAGCAATTAGATATTGGATATGGTTATACAGCAGATGGTGGAAAGACTTTTCCATTTAGAGGAAAAGGAATTGGATTAATGCCAGAACTAAAAGAAGTATTGAGCACTTTTCCTGAAAAAGATTTATTAATTCATCTTAAAGATGGAGATATGGAAACTG
>USPX01000380.1 GCA_900556665.1 uncultured Eubacteriales bacterium | reverse complement strand
CTACTAAACGTTCAAGATCAGCTCTAACAGTAATTCTAGCTTTAACTAATAGCTCAATACCATCTTTTGCAACTGCTGATACATCACTTGTTTCAATAACTTTTGGGTTAACACTCATTTTAACAGCTTCTAAAACATCACGACCTGCAAGGTCAATAGCTGCTGCTTTTGTGAAAGGTAATTCAATACCAGCTCTTTCAGCTGCAATAATAGCATCTACTACTTTATCTACATTACCACCTGCTAAATAATGTGCCTCTAAACTATTTACTTGTAAATTAAGTCCTGCTTTTGTTGATTTAATAAGTGGAATAACAATTCTACTTGGCACAACTCTTCTTAAACGCATACCAATTAAATTAAAAATACTTACATGTACATTAGCCGCTAAAGATGATATCCATAATCCTACTGGTACAAATGTTAAAAATAATATAATACCTAATGCAACTAAACCTAATATAACTAGTGTTGTAATCTCCATCTATTCTCCTCTTTTCTATTTTAACTTTATTAATACCTTCTGATTAGTTTTTACTTCTAGATTCTTTCCTTATTTATGCTTTCTTTTTCACAACAAGCTTAGAACCTTGTACCTCACTTATGATAATTTTAGAATTTGCATCAATATAGATACCTTTACTAATCACATCAAAATCTACACCATTAAATGAACCTCTTCCTGATGGTCTTAAATCTGTTAAGGCAATACCTTCTTTTCCTAATAAATAATTTAAATCACTTGAACTAATATAGCCTTTTTCTGTATTTAATTCCTCTTTTAAAACCATAGGTCCTTTAATTTTCTTCTTTGCTAAGAGCCACAATATAACTGCTAACATACTTCCTAATATCAAAAGTACGACTAAAGTTATAATGGCACCTTGCAAAATATTATCTGCCGACAAAAATACTGCAATTACCAAACAACTAATCCCTAATACTCCTGGAACTGAAAATCCCGGTAATACCATCTCAATGCCTATAAAAACAAAACCTGCAATAAACATGATTATGGCCAGTACTGATAAACCACCTATAACTTCCATTAGCATCTTATCTCTTCCCCCTTTCCTTTTGATAGTTCCATCTTACTCATTTACCCTAACCATTACTACTGATACGCCATAAGTTATACATTTAAGTCTCTGTAATGTCATTTTTTTATTTTTAAAATACACTAATCGTTACTTTGGGATACTCACTTCAAAAGTTGTTTTATCTTTATTAGAAGTTACATGAATTGTCCCACCAACCTCTTGAACAATGTTTTTGACAATATAAAGTCCCATACCATGTCCTTCTTCTTTCTTTGTAGTAAATCCTTGTTTAAAAATCGTATTTAGTTGCTCCCTAGGAATTTGTGGTCCATTATTGTATATACAAAATAAATACTGGTGACTATCTTCATCTACTTCAATATGTAAATTGCGATTATCTTCCTTATCCATTAATGCTGTAATTCCATTATCTATAATGTTCCCAAGTAATTTGCATAGTTCCCAAGGTTCTATTTTAATATTCTTTAAATCCGATTTAACTTCTATATATAAATCTACGCCCCTTCGTTCTGCCATTTCTATCTTGGCTTGTAATAAAGCATTTACTGCTGGTTGAGCGGTCTTCAAAGCCTTACTAACTTTCATAATATCCTTACAAAAAGGCTCCAAATATTTTCTAGCCTCTTCATATTCTTCAAGCTCCATAAGACCATAAACCACTTGAAGCTGATTTAAGTATTCATGTCTTTGTGTCCTAAGTTTCGTATTTAATGCTGTTAAATTATTAATACTTTCTACAAGGGAACTATTTTTCACAGTACTTATAAAATAAAAGCTGCAAAGTGTTGTAATACTATTGATGATGACAAATCCCATACAGAAATAATACAAGAAAATATCTAGTCCTATTTCATTTCCCATCCTTCTAAAAAACCATATTAAAATAACTAAGCAAATTTGAAGGATATTAACAACTATAAGCATCCTTATAATCTTTTTAAGTTCCAATTCAATCTCCTCACTTGTTCCTATTTTAAAATATCTATTTTAATATAATATACCATTATTTAGGAGAAAATACGACAAAGAAGAGGATATAGCAAAATTATCAATAATTTTGCTATATCCTCTTCTATTTGTATGCGTAAATATAAATGATCTCGTTTTTATTGTTATACTTTAGCCTTCATTCTCTTCACCTAAACTTTATATCGTATCCATTACACCTTACTTAGCTTAAAAATAGTCCAAGTTTAGAATAAACCTTTTTAGAATAAACTTTTCCTAAGCAAAATGCCACTATAAATAGCCTCCCGATGTTTTATAGTTCTTTAAGAATCGGTAAGGTACAATTTCTATTTTACAAAGTTCAGATGAAGGGGAGGCTACCTTATCTACCTGCTAACATGTTATACATTTATAAAGTTTCGTTTTATAAACGTTTGGATTCCTACAAGTTTCTAAGGCCATCTGTTTTTATTACTTTAGGTT
>USPX01000379.1 GCA_900556665.1 uncultured Eubacteriales bacterium | reverse complement strand
TTTTCTGCTGCATAAGCCATAATCTTATCCCCAGCAGTATAGTTCATTCTTGGCATACCATCTGGGCTGTTTTTAGAAGCATATTGATCAAGTAATGAATAGGCTTTCATTTCATTAGATGCAGTTATGCTATTGCAGTGGAAATTATTAATTGCTGTATTATTGCTATTATAAATATTTGTATCTGTTACATTGGTACCAAATTTCATACCATAGTAATTCATAAGGCCTGCTAATGAATAATAACCGTTAACATCTTTTTCTACACCTTTCACTGGGCCAGTTGGTCTAGCTTCTGTATTTCTAAGTTTTAATGAAATATCATTGACTGTCACAGTTTGACCATCTGTTAAAGACATGATTTGAATTTCAGCTAAGCTTTCTGTTTCATCTACTGTGAAAGTATAGCTATCTGTTGTAGCTTCTTCTAACCCGTAACCTGGATAATCTGTTTTGAAAGCCTCTCCTGATGCATCACATAATTTAATGCAGAATTGATAATCTGCTGTAATATCTAATGTGACTTCTTTTACATTTTCTGCTGTAATAGGACATGTGGCTGTTTGATATTTTTCTTCGTAATCAATTACTGCATGATCCCCAGCTTTTGTAACAGTTACACCATGACCATCTTTTATATTTGAGGTTGGTACTTTTACAATATTGCTAGTTCCTACATTGCCACTAGTTTTCATATCAAGACTATTAATCGTAAGCACTTGACCATCTGATATAGACATGATTTGAATTTGACCTAATTCCTGAGTACTTGGAATTTCATAAACATAATCATCTGTGGTGCTTTCTTCTACGCCGTAACATGGATAGTCTGTTTCAAAGGCTTCTCCACTTGCATCACATAATTTAATACAAAACTGAGAATCTGCTGTAATATTAAGTGATACTTCTGTTACATTACTTTCTTTTACTTTATATGTAGCTGTTTGATATTTCTCATTATATGTAATAGTTGTAGATGCTTCACCTTGTGTAACTTTTACACCAGTTCCTGCTGACATTGGTACGGCTTGCGCATAAGCCATAGATAAACTTATTCCGATAACTAAAGCAAATGCCCCCATTTTTCTCCATCTCATAGAAAATTTTGTTTTCATTCTACTTCATCTCCCCTTATCTTTTAAATCACATACCCTTATTTATATTTAGCTTAATACATTCCCTAAGGCTTTTAAAGCCTTCTAGCATATTATGTATATTACATCTACCTCACCTGTTATCTTGTAGTGACAACATGACAATACCTTTTCACATATCTAGGACATATAAAAAGGCCATAACACTTTATCTTGTGTTATGGCCTTTGCCTATCTATAATATTTATAATTTTTTAATCATCATTAGGCCTTGATTGTCATCAATTTCTAATTGCTCATGAATATGGGCATGCTCGATATAAAAAATGCCTTTACCGTCTGGCTGATAACCTCGCTTTGCATAAAGTCTTTGTGCTGCTGTATAAGGATCCGCAAGACCTACACCTGCTCCACAATAGTCACTACGCTCTAAAGCACGTCTTTCTAGTTCATCCATTAGTTTTGTTGCAATACCTCTGCTTTTAAATGTATCCAGTACTTCTATGTCCGTGATTTCTGGTATTCCTTCTTCTTCAAAACCTTCATACTCACTTTCCCACAAAATAGTGGCATACCCTGCAACTTGACCCTTACAATAAGCAACAATGGTATTTCTCTTTCCTATACGGCCTGCCTCTAAATAGGATGTATAAAGCTGAGCGGTCCCATGGACCTTTCCGGCGAATGCTTCTTCTAAATTTTTACAGTCTGCTTCGTCCATTTCTCTCAGTATAATATCCCCTTCTATATCCATTTGTGTCCTCCGTTAAATTTTATTTAATAGGTTTATTCTCCTATTATACGCCTCACATTATACTTATGCAAGTAACACTTATTTCATGGCAACAAATTTTTCAATCACTTTAGCAACACCATCTTCTTCATTAGAATCTGTAATATAATCAGCTGCTTTTTTAACTTCTTCAAAGGCATTTCCCATAGCTACACCAAGTCCAGCATATTCAATCATATCTAAATCATTTCCGGCATCACCAATACAAATGATTTCTTCACGTTTAATGCCAAGGTGCTCGCCTAAAGCTTTTACACCTACAGCTTTTCCTGAATTTTTATTTAAGAATTCTAAAAAGAAAGGTGCACTTCTTACAATTGTATATTCATCATAAAGTGTTTGTGGTAACTTTTTAATCGCTTCTTCTAAAACTTCTACTGGGTCAATAAGCATGATTTTAACGATATCTTCTTCAGCAGAAATTGTATCATAATTAACTTCATGTACTGGAATCCCATTAATACGCCCTTCTAACTGAGAGTATTCATTCATTTTAGGTGTGATGCAGCCATCTTTTGAAAAGGCATGAATATTTACACCAAGTTCTTTAGATAGCTTATAAAGTGCCATTAAATCTTTACCTTTTAAAACGCTTTTTGCAATGACTTCTTTAGTCC
>USPX01000378.1 GCA_900556665.1 uncultured Eubacteriales bacterium | reverse complement strand
ATACATTTTTTCGATCATAGCTTTTGGCACTTTACCTTTACGGAATCCTTGTACATGGAAGTCTTTTTTCATAGCTTCGTATGCTTTGTCGATTGCTGCAACAACTTTAGCGCCTTCTACCTCTACTGTAAGTTTTACTTGGCTTTTTTCCATTTTTTCTACTTGTGTACTCATTAAAATTTATCCTCCTTAAGGTTTAAATCACATGTTTTAATAATGTATACGCATAAATATAGCATTTTAAACTAACATTTCGTTATTATACCATAGTCTTCTAAGAAAATCTATAATATATTATATAATATTTCATATTAATTTTTTATTTTTTTGCAATTTTTTAGCCTTTTTGTTTTATGCATCTATAATTTCAGCAATATCTCTAGTTTACTCTTTATCATATTCCAAATATTACATCTAGAATTAAGGTATACTTCTGCAATATAATATTAATATGTAATACTTTGTAATATGTACTTTGATAAGAGGAAGGGTTACTAGCATGGATCAATTTTCCCATAGCTATATGTCTCTCACAACTTTTGATAAAATATATGATACTAATATCAAACCAAAACTTGAGACAATAGATACATTTTTAAAAACAACACCAACACCTTATGATATCAATGAGGTTGCAAATCTTTTTGAAACATCTGCTCATAATATTGCACAGGTTATGACAGAGTGTAACTTAACTACCTTAGACCGCACAAGTCTTTTTATACTTATATGCCACCTACCTCACGACATCTGCCATCTTATTAAACGTCAATGGCAGTATCAAAATACATCATATTATACACCAGAGATGATCGCGCATATTTATAAACTGAATGTTCATAAAGTAACAAAGGCCTTTGAAGAACTCCAAATTGATGTTGCTTATGAACACGATTTAGTAGAGATTTTTAAACGCATACATATTTCCATCTTTAAATTTTAATATGTATATCCTTAATAAACTACTCTATTAATATGTCGTTCTTATAAAATTTATACTTTATTTTAAAGGTGTTACGTGCAGTGCACATTATGCTTGTAACACCTTTTATATATTATTCAGTTACAATCATAGCTTTAGCTATTTTATGAGCCGCTTCTTCCCCTTTAATAACGCTTAAAATAGCAAGTCCGAACTCTAAAGCTGCACCTGCACCTTTTCCTGTAATAATCTTGTTACTTATTACTGTACGTTCATTTACAACAGTTGCACCCACTAATGCATCTTCACAGCCTGGATAACAAGTTGCTTTCTCACCTTCTAATAATCCAAGTTCACCTAAAATAGTTGGTCCTGCACAAATAGCAGCAATCCACTTACCTTCTTTTTTAAATGCTTTTAGATTTTGAATTAATGTTTCATTAGCTTTCAAATTATCTACCCCTGGAATGCCTCCTGGCAATACCATCATATCAATTTCATCATGATTTACTTCATCAATTGTTTGATCCATATTGATGCTGATTTGACGTGCACTAGCTACAGATTTACCTGTTACGCCTACCATACTTACATCCACGCCGCCTCTTCTTAAGACATCTACAACAGCTAATGCTTCAACTTCTTCATATCCCGTTGCAAAGTATACTGCTACTTTCATTTATAACATCCTTTCTGTTACATTTTTCTCTTATAATTTGTTTCCTATACTATTTTAATACAATATATTTCTTTTAGCATCAGTTTTTATGTTTTATACTATATTTATCATACTGAAAGGAGCATTTACATGGAAATAGAACGTAAATACTTAGTCAAAATCTTACCAGAACTTTCTGCTTATACCTACAAAAAGCTAACTCAGGCCTATATAAGTACTAGCCCTGTTATTAGATTACGTCAAATGAATGAAAACTTCTTTTTGACCGTTAAATCTTCAGGTCACCTTGTGCGTGAAGAGTTTGAAATGCCTATTAGCTATGAAGAATACACTTCTCTTTTAAATAAAGTAGAAGGTAATGCGATTGAAAAAACACGCTACTACATTCCACTTGCCAACAATTTAACTGCGGAGCTAGATTTATATCACGGCTTCTTAGACGGTTTACTTACTGTGGAGGTAGAGTTTGATAGTGAAGAAGCTGCGCTTCATTTCACGCCTCCTGATTGGTTTGGCCAAGATATTACATTTGATGCCCGTTATAAAAATAATCAACTTGCGTTAAATGGGAAACCTTATTAATCACTCTTGTTTTTAAACAATTAAAACAGGTACTACAAGCTTTAAACTTATAGTACCTTGTTTTATTTATAGCACATTTATCTTTTGCTAAACAACAAAAAAGCTACAGACTTAGGTCTGTAGCTTTTTTAAATACAGGGCTAGAAGGATTCGAACCTTCGAATGCAGGAATCAAAATCCTGTGCCTTACCGCTTGGCGATAACCCTATATACCGTATCCACAGGGATTCGAACCCCGGACCCACGCCTTAGAAGGGCGTTGCTCTATCCAGCTGAGCTATGGATACACAGAGCGGGTGATGGGAATCGAACCCACGTAGTCAGCTTGGAAGGCTGAAGTTCTA
>USPX01000377.1 GCA_900556665.1 uncultured Eubacteriales bacterium | reverse complement strand
AAAAGTTGAGGGTTTGGTAGTTGAATTGGGGCTTATAATATGATATATTTTTTAAAATATCATAATTATAAAAATAGTATAAAATTAAAGAAAGCAGGTGATTATGTCATTAAAAAAATTGCAGAAATAGCAGGCGTATCACCTGCTACAGTTTCAAGAGTACTTAATAATCCCGAATATCACTGCACAGACCCTAAAGCGAGAGAACGGATTTGGAAAGCTGTGAAGCAGCTCAATTATGTGCCCAATGAAGCAGCTAGAAATCTTAAAAAAGGGGATAAGAAAGAGGGGCATAAGACTCATTATATACAAATTTTGATGACTAGAACGGATAGGGGGCAAACAGATTTATTTTTTGATGAATTATTACATATCATAGAGTCAGAAATCCATAAAAACTTTTGTATACCTACACATGTATGGTATTTATCTTTATTTTCCAGTGATAAAAGATGTAAACAAGAAAATATAGAGTTGGTCGTCAGGCAACTTTTTGAAGAAGTACAGGGGAAGACAAGTGGATTAATTATTGTAGGAAAGCTTAGCCGCTTTGCTATTCCAGCTATTAAAAAATATTTTCCTAATATTGTTTCTGTAAGTAGAAATACTTTAGGCCTAGAGCTTGATGAGGTTACTTGTGATGGGAAAAAGATTGCAGCTCAGGCAGTAGAATATTTAATTTCTCTTGGACATCAAGATATAGGATATGTAGGAGAATGGAATAAAGAATCAAGGTATCAAGGCTATTTAGAAACATTAGAGAAGAATAATATGGATCAAGTAGCAGAATACATTTATTGATTTATCCATTGTTTCCAGTGATAATATTGAGCTTGCAGAAAGGATTAGCCCATCTCTTACAACTGTAGCACTTCCAAAAGAAGAAATGGGACGGTTTGCAGTCATGTTTTTATTAGATAGAATAGAAGGCAAACATAAACTAGAAATGCATTTAGAGTTAAAATCAAAATTGATTATAAGAGAAAGTTGTAGGCGATTTGGAGATAATGATTGGAGTGATTATGTGATATAGCACGCACTAATTAAAGTTAGTGGGTGCTATTTTTATGTATTTTATAAGTATCTTTATACTTATTGAAAAAATAATAAATTAAAATTTAGGTTTATATGGCTGTATATAAATTCTATATAAGGGAATGATTATACTGAAAAAACAATTGATTTATGTTAAAATAAGTCAAAGTAAAGAAGATACATAAAATATTAAATTGGCATAAATAAGGGAGGAATTCAATGTCAAACTTTTCATTCTTACAAGAAAAATGGCCTATACTTGCGCAGTTGGGTGAAAATGCTGAGAACTATATGTATGTGGACTCTAATACAGCAATGATTAAAGCAGGGTTATTTGCTGAGAAACTAGTAAACATCATGTTTGAATTAGATGGGATTACACCACTAGAACATGAAAATACACATGCTAATCGTATTAAAGTGCTTAAAAACGAAGGATTACTTCCTAAAGAGATAGAAGAGCTGCTTTTTATATTACGTATACATAGAAATAAAGCTGTACATGATGGGTATGAATCGGCAGAACAAGCTAGGATATTAGTAGAGGCGGCATTTAAATTAGGCGCCTGGTTTATGGAGACTTATGGTGATTACAATTTTGAAACACCATACTTTATCATGCCAGAAGACAATAGACAAAGCATAGATTATGAGGCAATTATTAAGGAAAAAGAAGCAGAGATAGAACGCTTAATGAAACAAGCCACAGTCATGCCAGAATATATTGTGCCTAAAGCAGAACGTCAGAAGAAAGCAAAGGAAGCTGCTTCTAAAGTACAGTTAGATGAGCGTCAAACACGTTATTTAATTGATGAACAGTTAAGACAAGTAGGCTGGGAAGCAGATACTAAAAATCTTCGTTATTCAAAAGGCACTAGACCTCAAAAAGGTAAAAACTTAGCCATTGCAGAGTGGCCTACTGATTCTACTGTAGGGGATAGAGGTTATGTAGATTATGCCCTTTTCGTAGGTTTAAAATTAGTGGGTATAGTAGAAGCTAAACGTTATCATGTGGATATTCCTTCAGTTATAGATTATCAATGTCGAGATTATGCAAAGAATATTCGAGAAGAAGATAAGGACTATGTTATTGATAAGTGGGGGGAATATAAAGTCCCATTCCTCTTTGCTACTAATGGCAGAAAGTATCTTAAACAATTAGAAATCAAATCTGGTATATGGTTTTTAGATACAAGGGTTAATTCTAATATTCCTAAAGCGCAACAAGGTTGGATGAGTCCTGATGGCATGATGAGCCTATTAGAAAAAGATATTCAAAAGGCTAATGAAAAGTTAGAGCATACGTCTTATGACTTATTAAGAGATAAAGATGGGCTTAATTTAAGGGATTATCAAATAAAAGCTATTGAAGCCGCAGAAAAGGCAATTATAGGTGGACAAGAAAAAGTACTTTTATCCATGGCTACAGGAACAGGTAAAACACGTACACTTTTAGGGATGATTTACCGTTTTATTAAAACAGAGCGATTCAAACGTGTGCTTTTTTTAGT
>USPX01000376.1 GCA_900556665.1 uncultured Eubacteriales bacterium | reverse complement strand
TCCTACTTTTGGATTAGGAACTGCCATGCACTGTTGCATATACACTGTTCCCATACGTGCAAATTGTGCTAGATAGCTCGGTTTTGCATCAACATTAGCACCACAGTCTATAAGGAGGGAACAACCTCTTTGTGTGGGAATAAATGGAGCTAAGGCTGGGCGTTCAACACCCTTAATACGTCCTACAATTAGTGTTGCCCCTGTTAAAAGTGCACCTGTACTTCCTGCGCTCATGAAGCCATCTACTTTGCCTTCTTTAAGAAGTTTAAGTCCTATTACCATAGATGATTTTTTCTTTTGTCTAATTGCTAGAGTTGGTGACTCTTCCATTTCAATTACTTCTTCTGCATCTACAATTTCTATTTTGGATGGTTCATATGTAAATGCAGCTAATTTTTCTTTAATGAGTGCTTCCGGACCTACTAATACTAATGTAGAGTCAACTTTTTTACTTGCTTGTATACAGCCTTTTATAATTTCATCAGGTGCATTGTCTCCACCCATTACATCGATTGCTATTTTTGACATATGCATCACCTCTATCTTTCTCTATATTGAAATTAAATATACAAAAAGACAGCTAAAAGCTGTCTTTTTTATAGTATTAATCTACTTTTACTACAACACGGTTTGCATAAGAACCGCAAGCTTTACATACTCTATGTGGCATCATTAATTCACCACATTTTTGACATTTCACTAAGTTAAGTGGAGAAAGTTTCCAATTCGCTTGTCTTTGGTTTCTTCTGGCTTTAGAAGTCTTTCTTTTTGGTACTGCCATTTCTACACCTCCTCTTATTACTACTCTTCACTTTGAGGGTGAAAAATATTCTTTAAACCTTCAAGTCGTGGATCAATTTCTTCGTGTTCACAATTACATTGTTTCACATTTAGATTTTGACCACAAATTTTACAGATGCCTTTGCAATCTTCATCATGTACCCAATGCATAGGTAAATTTAAATAAATTGCCTCTGTTGTAGCATCCTCTAAATCAATTGTATCAGAAATTTGAATAATGTCTTCTTGTTCTTCACCTACTGGTAAAGCCGAGTACTCTTGGAAAAGTTCTCCTTCAACAAAACAGTCAAATTCTTCACCACAGCGATCACATAAACGTCTTACTGTTACAGATACATGTCCTTCTACTAAGTAGCGATTATCTACTTTTTGCAAAGTCCCCTCTACATCAGCTTCACAAACTTGTACCTTACGTATACCACTAATTCCTTTAAGTGACACTTGCTGTTTTCCTTTGAAAGTTACTTCGGACTTTTTTTTAAGTTCCAGGATATTAAGTTTCATTTTTTCACTCCATTAAGTAACACTTCTTTAATTATACATATTTCGCATGTATTTGTCAACGATTTATTTTGCAGATACTAATCTTACAGCATCTCTTGCAATCATAAGTTCTTCGTTTGTTGGAATTAAAAGCATTTTAATTTTTGAGCCTTCTTTTGTTAAATCTCTTTCAACACCACGGCATTTGTTTTTCTCTGGGTCGATTTCTACGCCTAACCATGTAAGCATGTTAGCGATTTCTTCACGCATGATTGCATTGTTTTCACCAAGACCACCAGCGAAACAAATAGCATCACATCCGTTCATAATTGCTGCATATGCACCAATGTATGATACTACTCTGTGTTGGTAAGCATCCATAGCAAATCTACATGCTGGATCTCCTGCAACTACACCATCTTCGATTTCACGGAAGTCACTTGATAAACCAGATAATGCATCTACACCTGATTTTTTGTTTAAGATAGCATCAATTTCTTTAGCTGATAAACCTTCTTTTTCCATTAAGAATGTTACGATAGCTGGATCGATATCACCTGAACGTGTACCCATGATAAGACCTGCAAGTGGTGTGAATCCCATAGATGTTTCTACTGATTTACCACCATCTACAGCACAAACACTTGCACCGTTTCCTAAGTGGCAAACAATGATTTTTGTTTCTTCTACTGGTTTACCAAGCATTTCTGCTGCTCTTTGAGATACATATTTGTGTGATGTACCGTGGAAACCATATTTACGAATACCATATTTGTTGTAGTATTCTTGTGGAATAGCATACATGTAAGTATGTTTTGGCATTGTTTGGTGGAATGCTGTATCAAATACTGCTACTGCTGGTACATTTGGCATAAGTTCACGGCAAGCATCAATACCAAGTAAGTTAGCTGGGTTGTGAAGTGGTGCAAGTTCGCAGCACGCTTTAATAGCTTCTTCTACTTCTTCTGTAATGATTACTGATTCATTGAATTTTTCTCCACCGTGAACAACGCGGTGACCTACTGCGCTAATTTCTTCTGGTTTAACACAAGCTGTTTCACCTTCTGTAAGCATAGAAAGCATTTTTGTTAAAGCTACTTTATGGTTAGGGAAATCAACCATAACTTTAACTGTATCTTGTCCAATTGTTGTATGTTTGATGAATGATCCATCAATTCCGATTCTCTCACAAATACCTTTTGCGATTTCAGTTTCTGTCTCCATGTTTAATAATTGATATTTTAATGAAGAACTACCACAGTTT
>USPX01000375.1 GCA_900556665.1 uncultured Eubacteriales bacterium | reverse complement strand
TGAAAAACGTGTGAGACCACTTGCCCAAACTTTAACTTCTTCACCTGTTAATACAAAGGCACGTAAATCTGCCTTTCTTTCAACGCATTCTCTATCTTCCATAACTTCTAAATCTATGAAATCAATTACTTCTTGTGCAATAAAGCGCCTTGGCTCATTTATAATTGTCTCCTTAAAAGTTTCAAGGGCTTTTTGATCTAAATCCCTACCAAAAACTACACCATAGCCTCCTGCTTCTGAAACATCTTTAATCACAAGCTTATCTAAGTTATCTAATATATATTTAAAGTCTTCTTTATAATATGGTAGATAAGTCGGTGCATTTTTTAAGATAGGCTCCTCACCTAAATAATACTTGATCATTTTAGGTACAAAATAATAAATGCCTTTATCATCTGCAATGCCGTTTCCTGGTGCATTAATAATTGCAACACGTCCAGCTCTATAAACTTCCATTAAATGTGGAATACCAATTAAAGATTCTTCTAAGAAAGCCATAGGATCAAGATATTCATCTGAAATGCGCCTATATATTGCCCCTACACGTTGCATCTCTCCTTGGTAGTCTGTAAAATACAAAGTATTATCTTTCACTACTAATTCATTACAAGTTGCTAAAACAGCACCCGTTTGCTCTGCTAAATAGGCATGTTCAAAAAATGCTGCATTATACCTTCCAGGCGTCATAATCACATTAATACCGCCTACATTCACATGATCCATTGTTTCTTTTAACAATTTGCCATAATCTCTATTATCTACTACTTGATGATTGGCAAATGTGGTAGGACTTGCTCTCCTTGTCATTTCTCTTGCAATCATTGGATAAGATGCCCCTGATGGCACACGTAAATTATCTTCAAGAATATACCAAGTGCCACTGCGAGCTTGTACTAAATCAATTCCTGAAATATGACTATATATGCCTTGAGGTGGTAAAATGCCTTCACATGCTGGTAAATAACCTTTAGAGGAATAAATAAATTCTTCTGGGATAATCCCCTCTTCAACAATTCGTTTCTCCCCATAAATATCTGCAAGAAATTTATTGAGTGCAGTTACCCTTTGAATGAGCCCCTTCTCCAAATATTCAAATTCCTTTTTTGAAATAACTCTTGGAATCGTGTCGAAAGGAAATAGCTGTTCATGAAACACCTTATCTTTATATATTCCAAATTTAACGCCATACCTTGCTAAAAGCCCATTAATGCTCTCTCTATGTTTAACTAACTCTTTCATAAACACTTCCCCCTTCTTTTACTAAAGAATAAAAAAAAGCAAAGACACCCTACTCTTAAGCGCCTTTGCTTTTTTATATTATACATATTATTTTTAAAAGAAATCAATATTTTTCTAAATTTTTATACTCACAGAATGTCGGTGACTATATTTCACCTTTGAGCTGTTTTAATTCCTCTTTTGTCAGCTGACGATACTCACCAATTGCTAAATCTTCTGGCAAACTAAAGTTCCCCATTTTAATACGTTTCAGGTATACAACTTCTTTCCCAATAGCTTGTACCATACGTTTCACTTGATGGAACTTTCCTTCTTTAATGGTGACATAGATTTCTGACTCTTCACCACTTGAAATAATTTCAAGTTTACCTGGTGCAAAAACTGTCCCATCTTCTAAAGTCATACCTGCTGCAAATGTTTCGCAGTCTTCTGGGACTACCTTTCCAGTAACACGGGCATAATATACTTTATCCACGTGTTTTTTAGGTGAAAGTAATTCATGTGTTGTTTTGCCATCATTTGTTAAAACAAGTAACCCTTCTGTGTCTTTATCTAAACGTCCTACTGGTGCCACATCTTTATTGCGATCTTCTTCATCTAATAAATCCACTACTGTTGGTAATTTCTTATCTTCAGTAGCTGTAATATAGCCGCCTGGTTTATGAAGGATAAAATAATAAAACTCTTGATAATCCATAATACGCCCACCCACTTTAACTACTGCTGTATCTGGGTCAATGCTTGTCTCAGGTTTTTGTACAACGCTATCATTCACTTGTACTTTCTTCCCTTTAATTAACTTTTGTACTGTACTTCTTGTGCCATACCCAACATGCACTAAGTACTTATCTAATCTCATCTTTGCCACTTTTTCTGCTCCTATCTTCCTTTATCAATATCCATCTTATGTTTTCCTTTTTGTCACTTAGCCCATCATACGCCAAGATGCTGGATATTGGTTTTTAAGCATATTATTTTGTGCTTTTACCCAACCTAAAGGATATCCTTGCATACATACAATATGCCATCCTTTACTGGCTTCAATTAAAAGTGTTTCACCTTTTAAATAACGTTTCACCATTTCTTCATCTTCGCCAATTTCAATGGTACGTTTAAACATTTCTTTTGGATAAGCTAAAACAAGTGCTTGTGAAGGTTCAAAGCGTTTACTTTTTGTTTCACCTAAATAAAGCCCTGAACGAATAGCACGAATACCAGTAAGATCTGGTGCCTCCTCTGGTAAAATATAAAGCTTTCCTTTAATTTCTTCTACAGGTGTATTTAAATCAATATGTGTTTGTTCACTGATAAACT
>USPX01000374.1 GCA_900556665.1 uncultured Eubacteriales bacterium | reverse complement strand
CATATTCGTGATATTCTCTATGGCTATAGATTCCATAGAATCCGTTGTCATTAATGAAATAATAAATAATGCTGTAGATAAGGTAACAGATAATAATAACAGAATTAACTTAGTCCTATTATCAATTATGTTTTTAATTAATAACTTTAAATAAATCATCTACTCCTAAGTACAGATTAATTCCTAATTCATTGGCATATTTTTTTCGCATATTATAAATCCAAAGACCTACTTTTTCAAATGTATTTTCTTTGTAAGAACTGCTTGAGCTTTCATGACCTCTTCTATAGTTGTAATAAGATTTATTAATATATGATACTTTATTCCATTTAATATTAATGCCTCTGCGCCTTCCTTAATTGCTACATATGCTGTAATCATATCTTTGTCTTTTTCATTAACTTTAGCAGATATACTTGTAATATTCCCAAAAATCTTATGCCCATCTTCTTGCTGATTATATGGATAAATATTGACCGTATCACCTATTGCAATACTATTCACATCTTCGATAGGAATATTTAATGCCACACGTATATCCTCGAGGTTTTGTACTGTCATAATCACACTTTGATTTCCTTGTATTCTGGTGCCCTTATTACAGTAAATCTTATCAATAATCATCTGATCTGCTGTTACTATAAACGTATTTTTTTGAATATTTTTCTTCTCCATTTTTTGTTGCAAGTCTGCTATATTCTGTTGCAACATTTTGATTTCTACTTCTAAAGTTTCCATATCTAACTTTGTGGCCTGGTCTGTCGTTGTTACTTCTTGCTGCTTGGCTGTTATTTTATCTTGTAAAGCTTGAACTTCTTGATTATTTTCACATTTTATCTTTTCTATCTTTGTATGAAGTGCACTTATATCATTTTGTTTTGCTACGATATTTTCTTTTATTCCTCTTAATACTTCTTCTGCGATACCGCCAGCTTCATATATTTCTTCATTTGCCGCATACTTTTCTTCTTCTAATGCTAGTTGATGCTTTGCATATGCTAATTCTTCTTCTAGTAATTGAATATCTAGGTTATGATTCATTTCTTTCTTTTTGTTCACAACTTCTTTTTCTAAATTATTTATTTCAATCACTGTAGGCGTTACATTTTGTTTTAATTTTTCTAAAGCTATTTCTTTAATCTTGATTTGACTCTTATATGTCTCTATTTGACTTGTATATTCAGTATTGTTAAAAGTAAATAAGGCATCACCTTTATGAACAACTTGTCCTTCTTCAACTAAAATTTCATCAATGACTATTGGTAAGTCACTATAAATTTCTTCACTTTTCTTAACTTGTACGTTACCCTCTACATCTAAAACCTTTGTATCTTTCTTTTCAATTAAAGTCTCTTGTACCACAGGTTCTTTTTTTGAACATCCTATAATTGATACTGTAATTACTGTAATTCCTATGATACATCCTAGTCTCCGTATAATCTTCACTATTTCACCCCATATTATTAAGTTTTTAAATTATCTTACCATCTAGCATTTCTATCTTACCTTCTTGATAATGTTCTACCTTTTCATCATGAGTCGCTATAATAATTGTTGTCTTCTTTTCCTTATTTAACATACATAAGTTCTCCATGAATCTAATAGTATTTTCACTATCTAAACTAGCAGTTGGCTCATCACATAATAATATTCTCGGTTTAACAATCATGGCACGAATGATTGCCACTCTTTGCTGTTCCCCACCTGACAGTTCACAAATCTGCTTATTTTGCACATTTTTTAATTGCATCATCTCTAAGTACGCTGCAACGCGCATTTTCATACTAGCATCTATCTTTTCACCTCTTACTAAGTAAGGCATCAATATATTTTCTTCCACATTCATGAAATTAAATAGATTGTATTTCTGATAAATCATGCTAATATGTGACATCCTAAATGCATCTCTTTTAGCCACGTCTAGATCATATAAAGAAGTGCCATCAATCTCTACCTTTCCTTCAGAAATATCTAGAATGCCTGCTAATGCATATAATAAAGTTGTTTTTCCAGAACCAGAAGGCCCCATTACTACATTAACCTTTGAATCCTCAAAGTCATAAGATGGGATATCTAATATATTCCTAGTCTTATGATTTTCTTCTACCTTAAATTTCAGGTTTGTTAATCTAATCATTTTCCTACTTCCTTTCTATCTAACTTATTAATTTCTAAGAATCGTTAAGAACCTTTTCCAATCTCCCTTTACACTCATTAATAAAGTTATGGACAATATTATATAAATACTTATCATTAATAAGATAGCTAATTGAACTGGAAAACATATTGTTAATTCATCCATTCTTCCTGGAAATACGATGGCTATTGCTTGGGTTACAAATACAAATGCCAACGTTCCTCCTAATGCAAATCCTTTTAAAATCAGACTTCCGATATATGTCAAATATGCATTTTTCACCTTTTGGTCATTAACGCCCATAGACTTTAGTTTGGCGATATCTATACTATTTTTTTTACTTTCTAATATTAAATAACCAATCATACTGACCATAGCGCATATAATGACAATAAGAGAGGTAATTTCTACTATTTC
>USPX01000373.1 GCA_900556665.1 uncultured Eubacteriales bacterium | reverse complement strand
AATTCTGAAAAAACATTTAATTTATTGGAGTGTAAAGGTATAATTGAATAAACAAGAAATTTATGTAGGGGGGATTAAGATGCAATACGAAGATGAAGAAGAGTTAGAGTTTGAAAGTAAAGGAAAAGGCATTAAACGCTTATATATTACAGAAGTATTTAAAAAGTATGGGATTGCATATATTCTCATTGCTTTAGCTATAACCTTGTGTCATGCGATTTTATTAGTGCCAACGGTAGCAATCAAGGGCTATAAATATATAGAGGCAATGATTAACTGGCTTAGTAACGGGAATCAGGACTGGCATGATAGTTATTGGGCATTTTTAATCGTTTCTTTAGTAGGAATTGTGGTAATATGGATCACTAATAAAATATGCGATAAGGTAATGAATAAAAAAGAGAAAAAATAATCTTATAAGAATGGCGCCAGTGGTTAACCTCTGGCGCCTTCTATGTGTAAGAAGCGAGCTTGATAAAAATCATAAGCAGCAAGTGGCTTATTATATACATCTATGGAATGGGTGGCAATAAAGACTTCATTATAAGTAAAGTTACCTGTAGAAAGTACAAAGAGACTATGATAAAAACGATTAGAAGCATCCCCAAGCTGAACGATATCCCCAGGTACAAGGTCAGTAATACCTACTTTACTAGCAAAGGGTCCTGTTTTTTTATTGGTGGTGAGAAACCTAAAGAGAAAGTCTACCCCCGTCCAAGCAGGAGCACGATTATACATACTGCTATAATACCAACCTAGATCTTTGGTATAATTCATAATCCCACATCCTGCATAAATGCATTGGGAAATAAAGTTGGTACAATCCCCGCCAATGCCATTAAAATTCCCAAAAGCCGGATTCCGTTTCAGAGCCCACTTGCTGGCATAAGCCAAGGCCTTCTCACGATTATAATTACTTGCATAAGTAGAACGCATGCTGCACCTCTTTCTACGTGGCTCATCATGTTTATACATATGCATAGGGCTTAGAAAATATATGTTACAATATAATCAAAAATTCATAAATTTACATAAAAGACTTGAAAAATAAAGACAAAAACCCTATAATAAACAATGTAGTGCTGGCATAACTCAGTTGGTAGAGTAGCTCATTCGTAATGAGCAAGTCGCGGGTTCGAGTCCCGCTTCCAGCTTTTATAAAGATTGAAATTTTCGGAGTTAAAGCATATAATATTATTACAATTAAAAAGTATGTAGGTGCTTTTGTAAGGGCGGCGTTGCGACGGCGTCCTAGTTTTGTTTTATAAGAAATTTATAATTTGATAATAGATTGCCCCCCAAGTGTGTAAGGATGCACTTGTTTTTTTGTATCTTAAAGAGGTTGTGGTATAATATTCAAAAACATAGTCAAAGCTAGAAAGAAATGCTAGAGGTAAGAATATGAGAAAAGTTAAGCCACTAAATGATTTTATCTTTAAGAAGCTATTTGGTGAGAAGGGAAATGAAGATATTTTATTATCTTTCTTAAATGCAGTTTTAAAAAGAACATGTGCAGAACCTATTGAGGAAGTTAGTATTATAGAAAATAAAGAACTAACAAAGGAGCTTATTGAAGATAAGACGGGTATTATTGACGTAAGAGCGAGAACATCAAAAGGTGAAGAAATTGTAGCACTTGCCAAAAAGTATATTGGTGGAAAATATGTATATGGTGGAACAAGTTTAGAAACGGGTGTGGATTGCTCAGGCTTTACACAACAAATTATGAAGAAAAACGGTATTTCTATTGAAAGAACATCACGTGGTCAATATGCTACAAATGGTATAAAGGTAAGCGTATCAGACGTTAAACCAGGGGATTTGGTATTTTATGGGAAAAATGGTGTTACGGTAGATCATGTAGCAATCTATGCTGGAGATAATAAAATCATCCATGCAAGTGATTCTAAATCAGGGATTAAAATGAGCAATTTATACTATGGTAAACCAATTATTGGTGTTAAAAGAGTAACAAATTAAATACAAAGACGTAATAGTTGACACAAGTTTAAACATATATTATAATAATTTTGTAATAAATGATTTAAATTTGTGCAAAAGTTAAAATATAAATAGTTCATCTACAAGGGGGAAAACAAGTGAGAAATGTTAAATCAATAAGCGTATTACTTGCAACATTACTTATGACATCTGTTTCAGTTTTCGGAGCAGAAACATCAAAACAAGGTATAGTTAATGAAACTGTTAGAGCGTATAACTCAGCAGAAACATTAGAAGAAACATGTTACATTTACGAAGGTGAAACATTTGAAATAGTAGAAGACCTTGATGACTATTATGGTATTTTATTAGATGATAAAGAAGTGATATATATTGAAAAAGAGTATATATCAGTAGAAGAAGATAAAGAAGTTATAATAGAAGAGAAAAAAACAGAAGAAGCGACTACAAAGAAAGAGAAGAAGGAAACCAAGTACGACAAACTGTTTAAAGACAAGAAAGTCACCACGGCTAAAGGTTTCATTACTCTTCACAAGTTGGACAATAAAATTTACTTTGAATTGCCGATTAAGGTGATGAATCGGGATATTCTACTTGGTTCTAC
>USPX01000372.1 GCA_900556665.1 uncultured Eubacteriales bacterium | reverse complement strand
GTAGCCAATCATCAGATTCTAACGCAAAAGAAAATATAAGAACAATTACTGATGCAGTTGGAAATAAAGTTGAAATTAAGGGAGAAGTAAAGAAAATAGGTGTAGTGCCGATACCTTGGGCATCAGTTATATATTCTATAGATGGAAGTTCAGAAAGATTAGCTGAAATAAATCCATCTGCTATGAAGGCTTATGAAGGGAGTTTACTTCAAATACTAGATCCAAACTTTGCAAATATATCAACTAAAAATATAGAAGAAATACTTAATGAAGGTGTAGATTCAATGCTTATTTGGGATTATCAAACTGAAGAAGCTGAACAGTTAAAGAAAATAGGTGTTGCACCAATAATGTTAAAAAACTCTAATATGGATGAATTAACAAGTAGTTTAACAGTTGTTGGGGAGTTATTAAATAAAGAAGAAAAAGCACAATCTTTTATAGATTGTTATAAAGATACATATAAATATATAACTTCAAAATCAGATGAAATAAAAAATAAAGAAAAACAAAAAGTACTATACTTAAGAAGTTCTGATTTAAAAGTTCAAGGAAATGATAACTTTATGAAAGAAGTTCTTGAAATATGTGGTGCAGAAAATGTAGCTGCTGATGTAGATAGCATTGTAACAATGGAAGAAGTATTAAAAATGGATCCAGATATAATTTTCTTAAGTGACTTTGATGAATTTACTCCAGAAGATTTATATGAAAATAAAATCGATGGTCAAGATTGGAGCAATGTATCAGCAGTAAAAAATCGTCGTGTTTACAAAACTCCTTTAGGTGTATATCGTTTTGATGCACCAGGTGTAGAAACTCCTCTAATGATGCTATGGATGGGTAAAATTATATCACCAGATGTATTTACAGAATATGAAATAGACAAATCATTTAAATCTTACTATGAAGAATATTTTAACTATAAACTTACAGATAAAGATTTAAATTCAGTATTAAAAGATGAACAAAATAGCAAGAGCATGAAATATGACAGATAGAGCAAATGTAACAATAAAACCTAAAATATCACAAAAAGAGAAAAGAGAAATGCCATATCAAGCGATAGTAATAATATTACTATTCGCCTTGATAGGCGTAGTATTATTATCTCTTTGTACGGGTAGATATTATATACATATAAAAGAAGTATTAAATATTTTTATTTCAAAATATACTCCATTAGATTTAGCATATGACCAAAAAGCAGAGCCGGTAATTTATACTTTAAGGCTTCCAAGAATTATAGCCGCAGTATTAGTTGGTGGGGCGTTGTCTCTATCAGGAGCATGTTACCAAGGAGTTTTCCAAAACCCATTAGTTGCACCTGATATGTTGGGAGTATCTGCAGGGGCTTGTATAGGAGCTTCTTTGGGAATATTATTTGGATTAAATAGCTTTGCAATACAAGGATGTGCATTTATTGGAGGGCTAGCTGCTGTACTTTTAACAACTACTGTTCCAAAAGTTATAAAAAATAGATCAATTATGATGCTTGTTATATCGGGTATTATCGTAAGCGGATTAATGAATTCTATAATGGGTATTATAAAATATTTAGCTGACCCAGAAACACAACTAGCAGAAATAACATATTGGCAGTTAGGAAGTTTGGCACAAGTTACAATGAAAGATATAAAAATTATACTTCCAGTAGTAGTGATTGCATCTTTAATATTATTAGTTATAAGATGGAGAATAAACATACTATCACTAGGTGAATCAGAAGCGAGAACTATGGGGATAGATGTAGAAGCTATAAAAAGAATTATTATCATATGTGCAACGATTTTAACAGCATCATCTGTATGTATTAGTGGAACTATAGGATGGATTGGATTAGTTATACCTCATCTAGCTAGGATGATGGTGGGCTCTGATAATATCAAAGTATTGCCTGTTTCATTAATATTAGGTTCGATATTTTTAGTTTCAATAGATACATTGTCTAGAGTGATGACTAGTGCTGAATTACCATTAGGCATTCTCACAGGTTTAATAGGAGCGCCATTTTATTTTTATTTATTACTAAGACAAAGGATGAGGTTGGGATGAAATTAGAATTAAAAAATGTGAGCTTTTCATATGATAATAAAAAAGAAGTATTAAAAGATATAAACTTAACTGTTAATAAAGGCTCTGTAATGACTATTTTAGGACGAAATGGTGCCGGAAAGTCGACAATGTTAAATTGTATTACAGGTGGTCTTAAACCTACAAAAGGCGAGATATTTCTTGACGGGAAGGAAATATCATCAATGAGTTATCAAGAACGAGCAAAAGTAATTGCATACGTACCACAAAATCATACAACAACATATGCATATATGGTAAAAGACTTTGTAGTAATGGGTAGAGCGCCATATCTTAAACTATACGAAAAACCCTCAAAAAAGGATTTTGAATTAGTAAATGAAGTATTAGAAGAACTAGGTATATTACACTTGGCAGATAGGTTATATACTGAAATTAGCGGTGGAGAAAGGCAAAAGGTTACTGTTGCAAGAGCAATAGTCCAACAAGCTGACATAATTATACTTGATGAGCCAACATCACAATTAGATTATGGTA
>USPX01000371.1 GCA_900556665.1 uncultured Eubacteriales bacterium | reverse complement strand
ATAGTAAGATGACAAAAGCAAGGATACAATTTAAAAATGGAGAAGTATTAGAAGTTGCAAAAGGTATAACATTAGGTGAGGTGGCTGACTTAGTACAAGATCAGTATACTTATCCTATTATGATAGGTGAAGTAGGACATAATCTAAAATAACTTTCAAGTAAAGTAGAAGAAGATTTAAATGACTTTAGTTTTATTGAATTAAATCAAAAAGATGGTATGCGTGTTTATCAAAGAAGTACAACCTTTTTACTTATAGCAGCAGCTAAAAGAATTGTTCCAAACTGCCATATTTTAGTGAATCACCATATTACAGGTGGTTATTTCTGTGAGTTTGAACA
Source organism: uncultured Eubacteriales bacterium (assembly GCA_900556665.1). The sequence continues at coordinate 2,231 of USPX01000371.1, read as the reverse complement.
TGAAGCATGTTGCACAGAAGAAAATATAGCAGCAATTGAAACAGAAATGAAGAAAATGGTCACTGAAGCATTACCTATTGAAAAATCTTTGATGCATGTAGCAGATGCTATGGCATATTTCAAAGAAAATGGCTTAGAGGATAAGATGAAACTCTTCAAATACCGTCGTACCTCTACTGTAAATATGTATACATTAGATGGTATTAAAGATTACTTCTATGGCTATATGCTACGTAATACCAGAGATCTTAAACTCTTTAAATTAATTCCTTATGCTTATGGATTCATTTTACAATTCCCAGATGAAAAGAATCCACATGTTTTACCAGAATTTAAACCACAACCTAAACTTTCTAATATATTTAGAGAGTCAGAAAAGTGGGCACGTATTTTAGAAGTAGATACAGTAGGTTCATTAAATGATATTATTGCTTCAGGACAAACTGATGAACTCATTAAGATTTCAGAAGCCTTACATGAAAAGAAAATTGCAAGTATTGCAGATAAGATTACAGAAAAAGGTGCTGTAAAGCTTGTACTGATTGCAGGACCATCTTCTTCAGGAAAAACCACATTTGCTAAAAGACTTTGTGTACAATTACGTGTGAATGGTATGAAACCACATCTGATTTCTATAGATGATTATTTCGTAGATCGTGAACATACACCAAGAGATGAACATGGTAAATATGATTTTGAAGCATTAGAAGCAATAGATGTAGATTTATTTAATGAACATATGAAACGTCTTATAGCAGGTGAAACTGTAGAAATCCCTACTTTTAACTTTGTATTAGGGAAAAGAGAGTATAAAGGCAATACAATGTGTTTAGGTAAAGAAGATGTACTTGTCATTGAAGGTATTCATGGTTTAAATGAAAAGCTCAGTTATGCAATTCCTAAGGAAAACAAATATAAAGTATATGTCAGCTGTTTAACACAACTGAATATTGATGAACATAATCGTATTCCAACTACAGATACAAGACTCATAAGACGTATGGTAAGAGATAATGCCTATCGTGGTACAGCGCCAGAGCTTACATTAGAACGTTGGGCTTCTGTGAGACGCGGTGAAGAGAAAAATATCTTCCCATTTCAAGAAGAAGCAGATATCATGTTTAATACCGTGTTAATTTATGAACTTGCTGCACTTAAAGCAAAAGCAGAACCACTTTTATTTAGAGTAGGACCTGATTCACCTTATTATAGTGAAGCAAAACGTATTTTAAAATTCTTTGAATACTTTTTGGTAATGGATAGTTCAGAAATCCCTACAAACTCTTTATTACGTGAATTTGTAGGTGGAAGTTCTTTTGAATAAAAACATTAGTTGACAAGTATATAAAAATAACTTATACTAATAAAGCTGTTAAGTAAATCAGACAGTCGCACGTACCAATTCGAAAGAAGGTACTTGAGGAACGTCCGGGCTCCACAGAGCAAGGTGCTGGGTAATACCCAGTGGAGGCAACTCTAAGGATAGTGCAACAGAAATAAACCACCTGTCGTAAGATAGGTAAGGGTGGAAAGGCGAGGTAAGAGCTCACCGTCCCCTAGGTGACTAGGGGAGCCATGTAAACCCCACCTGGAGCAAGACCGTATAGAAAGACGCTAATAGTGGCTCGCTAGTCTTTGGGTAGGTCGCTAGAGCCAATAGGCAACTATTGGCGTAGATAGATGACTGTTTAATACAGAACCCGGCTTATAGATTTGGTTAACACAAGGCTTAAGATTATTCTTAAGCTTTTTTAATTTGAGGGTGAAACATTTTATAGAGTATAAAAAAGGTAGCTTAAAGTTTAAGCTACCTTTTTTTATTGTGCTGTTAAAACTTCCCCAGATTTAACCGGTGTTTTTGGTGTTCTTTGCATATAGAGCGTTTGTGTTGGGAAAGCAATATCAACGCCAATATGTTCACAAAGTTTTAAAATCTCCATATTAATGCGTTGTTTGACTTGTAAGTAAGAAGCATAATCTGTATGCATTGAATAATAGAGAATTTGAATATTAAGTGCATAGTCGCCAAAGTTTTCAAAGACAACAATATAAGTATCATTTTCTACATCAGGATCTTCAAGTAAGATATTTTTAATCTTTTTAATGCATGTGTTTAAATTATCAATAGAAGTATTATAACTAACACCTAAATCAAATTTTACGCGACGTTTTTCCATACGTGTCCAGTTAATAAGGTTGGCATTGCTAATTTGTGCATTAGGAATAACCAC
>USPX01000370.1 GCA_900556665.1 uncultured Eubacteriales bacterium | reverse complement strand
TTTCTACTTAGACACTCTAACTGGCGTAAAAGAAAAAAGTTAATTTTTTCACTTTGATAGATGATAGTAAGTTGAGGCTTAGAATTATCTATAGTCTGATTTCTACTTATCTGTAAGCATAATAAAAATGACCTTTAAGAAATTATCTTCTTAAAGGTCATTTCATCAATATAACATATAATTAATCGCACTTTCATTATCTTACTTATAGTTTATGTTACAATGAATATAGCTAAATTCATATTTTCTCGTTCAAATGGAAAATCAATAAATTGGAATTTGTGGAGGTCGTAATGGTAAGAAAAGCAACTATAAACGATACAGAACAATTGAGTATTTTAAATGTGAAATGATTGCTTTTGCAGAGGACCATTGTAGCAAGAAGTATCCACTTCACAAATATGAACTTCTTACAGGAAAAGAAAATCTTATTGCACAATCTGTATACAGTAAACTTGGATATATAGATGACAACGAGCTTCATTTATCAAAACGAATGAATAAATAAACACCTTCCAGCTTTTGCATTTACTTCATATGCAATGTCTTTCCATCCATAGTTAGGGCTAAGAGGTATGACTTCCCATGTTATTTCTATTAATTTCTCTAACGTATAAGCACTGTCGTAGTGGAACGGCTTATCGGCTTTGTTTGTGTATTCAATAGTGACAGCTTGATTAGATACTTTTATTAACTCACCTATTATTAATGTAGAATCCTCACAACTTTCTTGTGGATGAATAGGTTGTGTGGGATTAATAGTTTCAACATATTCATAGTAAGTGAATATACATACAATCAAGAGTATGCCTACAATTAGCACAAGCTTTTTCATAAATTCAGACATCCTCCCTTAATTAGTTATAGATATTACGAAATACAGTACTTATTAATATCTGGATGTATTTCATGCAGAATTTATTTGATTTGCTTTTATGTAATATTTTACATCTCCACCGCCAGTGTTTTCTTCTATACTTAAAAGAAGTTTTTGCTCTAACCTTCTTTCTTCGCAACCTAAAAGTTTTCTAAATAGAAAGAGGGAGTCAGTGGGGACACCATGCTACCTCTGTAGTAATTTGACGATATTCTTAGTGAAGAGAATCAACGAGGTTTTAGGTGTGCTGGTTTGAGCGAAATGTAATGAAGCGAGTTCACACCGTTTCTTTGATTATCGAACTTAGAACAACGCGATAAAGCGAGCGTTACAAATTACGGGAGGGTAGCAGGGGCACCCATGACTCCCTCTAGTGTTTTACCCTATTCTTAAAAGAAGTTTTTGCATTAACCACTCTTTTTCTCTCCCTACAATGTTTTGCTCTAGCCTTCTTTTTTCTCTCACCTAAAAGTTTTCCAAATAGAAGCGGGAGTCATGCGTGATAACAATCTACCTCTGGAGTAATTTGATGATATTCTTAGTGAAGAGAATGAAAGAGCTCTTAGGCGAAGTGTTTGAGCGCAGCGAGTTTTTCGCCGTTTCTTTCATTCTCAAGCTTAGAATATCACAAATTACGTAAGGTGTAGTTGTTAGCACGCATGACTCCCGCCAGCTATTTTGTAATAACTTTTATTTTTTCCCATTCCAGCAGTAAGTACAGAGTTTGCATGGCTCAATGCCTACTGATTCAATCATGTCATCTAAACGGTGATATCTTAATGAAGTAAACTTGAGTTGTTTACAGATTTCATCGTTCATTTCTTTGTAGTTTTGACTATCTGGGTCTGTGTAGTCTGCTACTCTTTCATCGGCTTTGTCGCCTTCACGGTCTAAGATAATACGTCTTGTAATAAGGTCAAGGTCTGAATTAGAGCGTGAGAAGTTTAAGTATGGACAGCCATAGAATAATGGTGGACAGGCTGGTCTAATATGCACTTCTTTTGCGCCACTTTGATATAAGAATTCTGTTGTTTCGCGAAGTTGTGTGCCACGTACAATAGAGTCATCAATTAATAATAAACTCTTATCTCGAATTAAAGGATCTACAGGAATAAGTTTCATATGCGCTACTAAGTTACGTTGTGTTTGATTCGTAGGCATAAACGAACGTGACCAGGTTGGTGTATATTTGATAAATGGTCTTGCAAATGGAATTCCTGAAGCATTGGCATATCCTACAGCATGTGCTATTCCCGAATCTGGTACACCTGCTACTAAATCAGGGGTTACATTATCCCTTCTTGCAAGCATTTCGCCACATTTATAGCGCATTGTTTCTACGTTAACCCCTTCATAGGTAGATGTTGGATAACCATAGTAGATCCATAAGAAAGTACAAATTTTCATTTCTTCACGAGGTGCACTTACTTTTTCCATCCCTTCTGGCGTAACAAATACGATTTCTGATGGTCCAAGTTCATAATAATCTTTGTAGCCTAAATTCATATAGGCAAAGTTTTCAAAAGATACGCAGTAGCCATCTTCTTTTTTACCAATCATAACTGGTGTACGTCCAAAGCGGTCTCTTGCACCATATAACCCTTTAGAAGTCATAATAAGCATAGTCATTGAGCCATCTACAACCTCTTGTACATATTGAATCCCTTCTACTAAACTATCTTTTTGATTAATAAGTGCTGC
>USPX01000369.1 GCA_900556665.1 uncultured Eubacteriales bacterium | reverse complement strand
GAAACGCATCTATAACACCGGAAAAATCACCATTTCCGGCGCCATCGCTGAAAAATATGGCAACAGTACCAAAAATATTATCTGGCTATTCTAGAGGTAGAGACTTCGCTCAGTAAACGTAGTGAAGTGTTAGAACAAATTACAGAGTATATCAGTACCTATGAGTATATAAGTTATGTCATACTAAATGATGAAGTAGTGTGTATTATACAAGCAGAAAACTTTATAGATATGAAAGAATCCTTGATAAAGTTACATAAGAGATTATTAGAACGCTATGAAATCCCTAATATTATTACCTTTAGTAAGGAGATTAAAGGTTTTGAAAATATGTCTAGTATTTATAAAGATCTTAAGAAGGTAGCTGAGAAGAGATTTTTATCACCTGAAAAATTGATTTGGGAAGAAGAAGATAGCAAAGGAAGTATTTATAGTGAAGAAAAAGAAATAGATGTAGAAAGCATTAGTTCACAAATATATAGTTTCATTCAAGTAGGGGATAAAAAGAGATTAAAAGAAGAAATAAAAAATATAAAAGTATTACTTAGAAAAAATGAAATGAATATAGATCGTACAAAGGGTATTCTTGTAAATATTTTAATGAAATGTATGGGCCTTATTGAGGCGCAATATGCACAATATAATATTGAAATTCCTAATGGGGAATTTATTATAGAAACTATTTACAAATGTACCAATATTGACGAAGTATTAAAATATATAGATGAAGAACTTATTAGGGTCTGTAATCAAATTGCTCTGGAAGCACCAGAAAATACAATGGATAAAATTCTTTACTACATTAAGAATAACTATAATAAAGAATTACGACTAGAGTTTTTAGCAGAGCTATTTAATTACAATAGTGCTTATTTGGGGAAGAGCTTTAAAAACTATACAGGCGAAAGTTTTAATGTATATATTGATAAATTACGCATTGAGAGGGCAAAAGAGTTACTTTTAAATAAGGATATGAGAGTATATCAAATATCAAAAGAAGTGGGTTATAAACATATTGATTACTTCCATAGTAAGTTTAAAAAGTATGTAGGACTTAGTCCGTTAGAGTATAGGAAGAGTAGTCTTATTAGTAAGTAAGAATTACTAAATATAAAGCGAGTAACGGGGAGAAAGTAAAATTACTAAAGTAAAGTTACTAAAGTAAACTTACATATGAAAAAAGAGGGGTAATTGCATGAAAAATATTTTTGAAGAATTAAAAGCTTTGGGATTTAGTAATTTAGATAAAGTAGAGGTTTTTACGAAGCCAGAGCAGGAAGAGAAAAAGCAATCTACCAAGAAAGTAAGCAGTTTTACTGTAGAAGAGACATTGTATGACAAAAGTTATGTATGTCCTGTTTGTGATCATGCTTTTAAATCTAAGACAATTCGTTCAGGAAAGAATCGATTAATGAGTGTAGACATTGATTTACGTCCGGTTTATGATATTGTCAATCCGCTATACTATGAACCAATTGTATGTGAAAGGTGTGGTTATTCAGCTTTAGCAAAAAATTTCAATACACTTACAGGGGCACAAGCGAGACTTATTAGAGAGCAGATTTGTACACAATATAAGGAACATCATTTTTCAAGTATACTAACAGCCGGGGAAGCAATACATAAATATAAATTAGTACTTTTAAATGCAGTTGTGAAAAGGGCAAAGGATGGAGAAAAGGCATATATATGTTTAAAAATTGCATGGGTTTATAGAGAACTAGAAGATACAGAAAATGAAATGCTATTTTTACAGCATGCCTTAACTGGCTTCTTAAATGCATACAATAAAGAAAGGTTCCCTATTTTCGAATTAGGAGAATTAACAGTAGCTTATTTGATAGCAGAATTATATCGCCGTTTTAAAGAGTATGATAAAGCACAACAATGGGTAAGTTGTGTTGTCTTGGATCGTAGTGTAAGCTTAAGGCTTAAAACAAAGGCACTACATTTAAAAGGACTTATTCGTGAAGAAAAGGAAAAAGCTAAGCAGGAAGCTGGCAATTAACTCATTGGACTAGAATACAAGGAAAAGAAAAAGAGCATTGCGAAATAAATATATTTCGTGATGCTCTTTTAGCATACAAAGCTAGTTGGTGTATGTCACGGCTTTGCTCAGCAAAACAAGCTTATTCCACAGAGATGGCTTCTACTGGACAGGAGTCAGCAGCTTCTTGAGCGCTATCTTCGCAGTCAGCTGGTACATCAGGAGTATAAGCTACAGCTTTACCATCATCATCCATTTCAAATACTTCAGAACAGATAGATGGACATAATCCACAACCAATACAAATATCTTTGTCTACATGAGCTTTCATATTTATATCCTCCTTAAAATAGATATAATAATAGTATGGACAGTTTTTTGAGTTAAATACATCAAAGGGAATTTTAGATTTATAACTAAAAGTGTATTTAAAAGTTTATAAAGTTGGAAGTAAATAGATTGTAGAATTTTTAATAATAATATAAGATGTTTGTTGTAATTGTTATACAATGGACATTTTTTTATTGTTACGTATTATAGCAGGAATGAAGTATAAATTGGGTTAAACTACTTAAAATATACATATATAATGCAATAAAAATGTATGATT
>USPX01000368.1 GCA_900556665.1 uncultured Eubacteriales bacterium | reverse complement strand
ATTCAGTAAGTGCTCCTATTAAAAAAGGAGAAGTTGTGGGCAGTGTAACGTACTATTTAGAAGGCGAGCCAGTAGGGGAAGGCAACATTGTAGCCGCAACAGATGTGGATAAAGCTACATTTAAACAAATGTTACCTTATACAATCAAACGTTTCTTCAAGGTTTCAAAAGATGATAAAGCCCAAGCAGCTGAGCAAATCACGGGTGAAAAACAAGGACAAACGCAGGAAGCTAAATAATATATCCATGAAAATAGGTGTAAGCGTATAGCCAAACACCTATTTTTATTTTAAGTGCACTACATAATTACACATTACACGGCAATATATCGACAAATACTTGCAATAATTCCTCTAAAAGGATACACTTATATATATATAAGTTGACAGGAGGAAGGAAATGTCTGTAACTTTTAAATTACAAGACTTTGAAGGCCCGCTAGATTTACTATTGCACTTAATTGAAAAGAATAAGATGAGTATTTATGATATTGAAATTTCATCTATTACAGATCAATATATGGCATACTTAGAGAACGCTAAAGAAGTTGAAATGGAGCAAATGAGTGAATTTATTGTAATGGCAGCAACGCTTTTATACATTAAATCACGTATGTTACTTCCAAAACATCCTAAAGCAGAGGAAGAAGAGGAAGATCCAAGAGAAGAATTAGTAAGAAAGCTTATTGAATATAAAAAGGTAAAATATGTATCTGAACAACTTAGTGCTTGTCAAGTAGATACAGACCGTTATTGTTTTAGAAATCGCGTGGCGCATTTAGACTTACCAGATTACGAACCTGATTATAGTGGAATTTTAGATAGACTCACACTGAATCAGCTTTATGATACATTTAATGAACTCATGAAGCAGAAAGAATGGGAAAATAAAACAAAGTCAGAACGTAAAATTGACCATAACATTTTAAAGAAAGACACGTATACCATCGAGCAAAAAAGTATGTATATTACAAACCTTATTGCTTTAAATGGACGTACAACATTCTTTACAATTTGTAGTAAGGAGATGCCTAAGATTGAGCTGATAGTAACATTTATGGCGCTTTTAGAGCTTATCCATAAGAAGCAAGTTACCATTAGGCAAGATGACCCGAAGGGGGACATTATTATTGTAGGAGGACCAGAGGGTGATGAAGACCGATCTTGAAAGTAGCATTGAAGCGTTACTTTTTTATTCAGGAGATATTATTCCATTAAAAAGGCTTTGTGAACTTTGTGAAGCTGAAGAGATTACAGTAAATATGGCTGTTTTTAGATTAAATGAAGGTTACAAAGAAAGTAATAGTGGGATTGAAATTATTGAAGTAGATGATGGCTATCAGATGTGTACAGCACCGAAGCATCTGAATATTATTCAGCAATATAGACAAAAACCAGTAAGACATTTATTAACACAAGCTTTAATAGAAACACTTGCAGTTGTAGCGTATTCACAGCCAATTACAAGAACACAGATTGAGGATATTAGAGGGGTAAGGTGTGAACATGCCATGAGCCGTCTCTTAGAATATGGACTTATTGAAGAAGTAGGCAGGTTAAATGTCATTGGGCGTCCTATTTTATTTGGTACAACCAATGAGTTCTTACGTCACTTTGGTTTTAGAAATCTAGATGAAATGCCTAAAGTAAAAGAAGAACTTTTAGAGAAGTTCAAAGAAGAAGTTAAACAAGAAATGAATTACTATGATGAAATCCAGGCAGAACATGGTGATATGGATGAACGTCAAGAGGAATTAAATTCATAAAAGATGCATAAAACCACTTCAGATGAGGGAAGATTTCTGTTATAGAATGAATCTTAGAATGAGGAGTGGCGGTATGAAAAGAAAAGGAATTGCCTTCGTTATGGCAGTTTGTATGCTTGTAAGTCAGGTGCTTATAGGTTGTGAACTTCCAGATGTTAAGGCTAAAGGGGCACTGCTTATGGAAGCAGATAGCGGACGTATATTATTTGAAAAGAATGGTTATGAAGCCTTACCTATGGCGAGTACAACAAAGATTATGACATGTATCGTTGCCCTTGAAAACGGCAATTTAGACGATATTGTAACAGTTTCTAAAAGAGCTTGTGCAGCCCCACCAGTCAAGCTTAAACTGCAGATTGGTGAGAAGCAACGTTTAGGTGACTTATTATACTCATTGATGTTAGAGTCTCATAATGACACAGCTGTGGCTATTGCAGAGCATGTAGGTGGTTCTGTAGAACATTTTTGTGAGATGATGACAGCTAAAGCACGGGAAATAGGTGCAGAAACAGCCAACTTTAAGACACCCAATGGATTAGATGCAGGGGGGCATGGTGCTTCAGCTTATGATATGGCCCTTATTGCAAGGTATGCTGTACAAAATCCAGAATTTGTTAAAATTGTTACGACTCAGCTTATTAACATCCCAACTACGGAAGTACCAGGTAGTAGAAGACATGATCTACAGTGTAAAAATCGTTTCTTATACTGTTATCAAGGGGCTAATGGGATGAAAACAGGCTTTACCAATAAAGCAGGTCATTGTTTTGTTGGAAGTGCCAATCGTAAAGATATGCAACTTGTAGGTGTGGCTTTAGCTTCAGGATGGGGAAAAGCCGGTAA
>USPX01000367.1 GCA_900556665.1 uncultured Eubacteriales bacterium | reverse complement strand
TGATATAATTCCAAGTCGCATCTTTCTACCTACTATTTCTCTTCTTTGTAAATCTCACTTTTACTTACATAATGCTTGGCTGACATATGTAAATGTTCAATTTCTTCTTCTGTAAGCTTTCTAAAAGCCCTTGCTGGTGCACCTAAAACCATCATCCCATCTGGAATATTGGCTTTACCTGTTACTAAGCTATTGGCACCAATCATACAATGCTTCCCAATTTTAGCTCCATCAAGTATCGTACTGCCCATACCCACTAAAGTATAATCACCAATTTCTGCCCCATGCACAATGGCATTGTGGCCTATAGTAACGCCTTGGCCGATAATGGTAGGATGCGCACTACTGCCATGTAATACGCAATTATCTTGTATATTACTTTGACCCCCTATTTGAATAAGTGATTCATCTCCTCTTAAAACTGCACCAAACCAAATGCTACACTGCTTACCAATTTCTACCTCTCCTATAATTGTACTATTTTCAGCTATAAAAGCTGAATCATCAATTTGAGGTGTAAACTCTTTATATTTCTTAATCATGTTTTAGCTCCTAAGTTATTTGTAAATTATATTAAAGTATAAACTTTTCTACTGTTAGTATACTTAACTTCCCCAAAAAATAAAAGCAAAAAGGAACTATTGCAAAATTTATTTTACAATAGCTCCTTCTTCTATTTAAAATACCTCATTAAAATACATAACCATATGGATTAACTGGTGTACCACCTACACGCACTTCAAAGTGTAAATGATTTCCTGTGGAATTACCTGTTGTTCCTACACCTGCAATGTTTTGTCCCTGTGAAACAGATTCTCCTACATTGACATATAAGCTACTACAGTGTGCGTAATAAGTTTGATAGCCATTACCATGGTCAATGATAATTAGTTTACCATATCCACCATTATTATAACCTGAATAAATAACTTTTCCACCTGCTGAAGCATAAATAGGTGTTCCTGCTGGTGCTGCAAAGTCTAAACCATAGTGGAATGTACCCCATCTTGAACCATAAGTTGAAGAAATCGTGCCTCTGCCATTTAATGGATGCATAAATCTAGCTGATGATGAAACAGAAGTTGAGGCACCACCACTGCTTGTACTTTGTGTTACTTTTGGCTTTTCTTTTGTTCCATAAGCAATGACTTTAATCTTAGCTTCTTTTAAAACCTTCTCTGAAACCATCTTACGTGATACTTCTTTGCCATTGACTTTAGTAACATCTACAGTTACCTCTTTCATCCCATCGTTACCTTCACGATATACCTTTGTCTCATCTTTATATAAATCTGAGAACTCTACATATTGAATCTTGGCTGGAATAAGTTCTTTATATGTTGTTTCTGTTACAGTTGTAATGGATAAAATTGGATCTGGTACTTCTAATTTAATCACCTCTCCAATTTGCATTTTTGTTTCATCTTCAATTTGTGGATTGATTTCTAATATATGTTCCATAGTTGTGCCATATTTCATAGCAAGGTCCCAAATATTATCGCCTTCCTGAAGCTCATATTCTAATGTTTCTTGTGTATTGCCAAGTAATACATTTTCTGCCTCATCAGCTGTTAAGATATCATTCTTATCTACATAGACATTGCGAATTGTTACATTCTCCTGGAAATCTAAATTTTTAATCTCACGTTCAATTTTTTGTCCTTTAGCATCTGGACTTTTATTCTCAATAATTTTGTCAACTTCAAGTTTCTCTACACTTACAGCTTCATTGACTTCTTTTTCTGGAAGTGCTTCTGGAATCTGAATAACTTCCTGAGATGCATCTAGTGTAACTGCTGAAGTCGTTGTTTCTACTACTTCTTTATCTGACGTAGCTTCTTTGCTATCTGCTACTTCACTTGCAGCTGCTTCTTGCAGCTTTTCATTCTCAGCACCCTTTGACTGTGCCTCATTTTCATCAGCTTGTGCTTTATCATTCTCTGCTTTTTGAGTCTCATCATTTTTAGTTTCTTGATCTGAATTTAATGTATCTTCTTCAGTGATATCTGATTGTAATACTAAGCTACCATCATTTGGTAAGTATGATTTTGCAATCTTTTCAAGTACTTGCAGCGCAACTTCTCTACTTTCTACTACTGCAAAGCCTTCTCCATCTACCATAATTTCATAAGCTGCCACATCATAACTTACAGCTTCATTTAATGCTTTTCTTACGTCTTCTTCTGAATTAATCTTTTTGCTAGAACTATGTACCGGCTCTACTGCTAATGTTTCATGAACCGCAATATCTGTTCCAACTTCCTCTTTTATATTTTCTACAACACTTGTATAAATTGGTGCAATTGTTTCTTTTTCTTTAACAACTGCAATGACTTCTCCATTTATACTAATTGCATATGCATTATGTCTTAAACTAAACCAAGAAATAGTAACGCCTGCTACCATAGCTGCTGCTAAAAGGCTGTATTTCTTTTTATTACTCTTCACATGTTCTAAAAAAGCCATCTTGGTTTCCTCCTCGTGTTTTTTGTTCCATCTATATTTTATAAGATATTCCTTTATAAAACCTTTATAGGTTTACTTAATTCTTTTTAAATTCATTAACTAATGTTACGAGACTATTACAATTCAATGAATTATACCAAATT
>USPX01000366.1 GCA_900556665.1 uncultured Eubacteriales bacterium | reverse complement strand
TGCAGGAAAAAGTACCAGAAGGGCTTGCTTTATTAGATGGGGTTCTTTCTGTAGATCATATTGGCAGTGTGTATTACATTGTGACTAAGGAATATAGCACAGGCCTTGTAAGTAAATTAAAGGACATGGGAGCTAGTTTAGTGGAGCCAATTGGCTTAAATCTTGAAGAAGTGTTTATTTATACTGCTAAGGCCAAACAACAAGAGGAAAGGAGAAATGCTTAATGAAGAACTTAAAAGCACTTATTAAAATAGAACGCACGCCTGTATTATTGATGGGGATTTATTTTCTAATCATTAATCTACTTGTAAGTATTGGCACACATATTTTCACAAGTATAGAACCTATTTTAATATTTTATATTGGCGGCATTTTGCTACTTGTCTATTTACAGTTTAAAAAGGATAAGAGTATAGAAATTGGACGTTTTATAAAAGCATTACCTTATACAAATGGTGAAAGAGCATTTGTGAAGATTGGTATGGGGCTTATGAGTTTTACAATTCCTTTCTTAATTTATACAGTAATAGTTTTTTGTATAAGGGCTTATTATACAGATTTATTTGGGGAGATATTCCGTGTTACGGCTTATGAAGAAATCGGTATTTATTTAAATCGTATCAGTGTATATGTAGGTGTTTTAAGTGTAACATATATACGTCTATTAATGATTTATCTCATTTTAATCACAGGTGAATATTTAATAAGTCATAATATTGGTAGCCTGGTTATAACAGTTTTATCTGCTATGGCACCTGCTTACTTATGGACCAGTATCACTTATGATTTAGATCGATATATTTATAAGACTGAAGTATATCCAATAGGTGAAATACCACATGGCATTGGCTATTATGTTTTAGAAATAACGAAGTGGCTGAGTGCGGTCTATACAAATTATATAGATACATGGCGTGGTGATATTAAGATTTCGGGTTCTGGATATTCAGTAAGTTATACCATAACAGACAAAGGAACCATTGTTGGACTTATTTATTTACTAATAGCTATTGTTTGTAGCTTAGTGATTGTAAGACAAGTAAAGAAACAACGTATCGAAAATGCAGATATTTTATTACCAGCTAAGGTGACACGATACATCTTTATTATAGGTGTTGCCGTATGTAGTGGATGTCTCCTACGTGATTTAGTAAAGTTAGGTTTAAATGAAGTTGTAATAGGCTATCCTAGAATGATTTTATATGTATTTTTAGTAATCGGATTAGGTGTAGGTGCATTTGTAGCAAGTAAGATTGCAAACATTGGTTATGAGCAGAAAAGGGAGGTGTAATGATGCATAAGAAATTGATTTTAGCATTATGTTTAAGTAGTTTTGTAATATTAGATACAGGATGTACAAATTCAGAAAGTTTATCTAAGACAGCTTTAATTAAAGGAACAAATCAGGAGTATATTACCTATGATTATAAAGAATGGAATAGGCTTTTGACAGAGGTTGAGGACTTAGATACAACCTATGAGGGAAGAGTTGTAGGGGTGAATCATTATTGGCCTGAGGATGAAATCCATAGTTCAACTTATACAGGGGAAAATGAGAGTTGTATAAGTATTTATAATGTAGATCATGCCATAGGTAAAAAAGCGTTAAATCTTGTAGTAGGTCAGTTGGGTGAGAAGGTTAATGAATTTGTGCAAGAAACAAGGGGCTTAACCGAAGCACAAGGGACTAAAATGAATACCTATAAAGAAGAGTTTTTAGTACATACTGGAGAGGTAGATGATTATAAGCTTGTAGGGACTAAGGGGAAGGATAGCATTGGACTTTACATTATGAAAGAGCCTTTTAAATTTAGAAATCAAGTGGATGAAGCATTTGTTAGCCAGTTTAAAACAGATAAGTTTTTATTAAAGGCTTATTCACAAGGAGCTAAAGAAAGTATGATTGAGCTTACAACTCCAAGTTATACCATGCGTATGAATGGTACAGATTTATATAATACTACGAGCTATTATCAACTTTTTAGAAATAATGAAAATAAGCTTACGAAAGCCCGTATGCTCATTAATGTATATAATCAAAATCCTATAGATCAGGAAGAATTTATACCACTTGAAAAAATCATAGCTTATTTAGGTGGGCAGCCAGATTTAGTAGAGCAGATACAAGAGGAAGTCGATCAGATCATTACAAATGATGATCAAGGTAAAGCTATGGGGTCAGGCAGCATTAAATGTACCATTAGAAAAAGAGATGCCTTTGGGGGAGCTAATGAGCGTTTAATTGAAGTGCTTGTGGAGTAAAAGTATATTTTCAGATTATCTGTTTTTGTATAAATTCATCTAAAATAAGGAAAAAATGTATTTGGATTGAAAGAGAAGATGTTTCCATGTATGATAGAACAAACGCATTAGAGAGCGTTGCACAGGAGGATTATTAATGAAAAAAATATTATTATTAGCAGGTATTTTAGCTGCTAGTTTAGTGACTGGATGTGGTGGGAGTAATGTTGTTAAAACCACTGAAATGCCACAGCTAGATACAAATTTATATGTTGGAATGGTAACAGACTCGGGTTCCATTGATGACAGATCATTTAATCAAGGTACATGGGAAGGGGTTTCTAGTGCAGTACGAAATGCCAAATACATTC
>USPX01000365.1 GCA_900556665.1 uncultured Eubacteriales bacterium | reverse complement strand
CATCAAATCATCCAATTGTAGAGAAGATAAGACAAAGAACTTCTATGGATACGATTAGAGCTGATGCCAACCTAACATCTTTTGAAGAGGCATTTATAGATGCGATGGGAAAAGAAAACATGACTGTGGATGAATATATTAAACTTACACATACTCCATTGAGTCAGTTATCAGAAAAAGATATAAAACGCATATATAATGTAAATAGTGCAGTTGCAAATCCAACTAATGATGTATTAATGTCAAAAGTTATTCCTGAAGGAACTTATATTAATTGTATTGAAAATGGAAATTTTAGTGATACAGTGGGAAATTGTCTTACTAGAGCACAGGATATGCAAGATTGTAGTACATTTAATGATTATTATAATAAACTAGGTCTTAATTATGAAGGAAATCCTTTTGACACAGCAGATAAAATGTATGTTATGAGATATACATCGCCAGATACTGAAAGGTTGGTTACTAGAAGTTATGGTGGATGCAGTGATAAAGATGTAAAAATAGCTCAAGATGTATTAGGGTTAGATGCTGGGCATACCTTTAAAAATGATCCTCCATATCTAGGTACAGGAGTAACTAAAGATGTAGAAAATGGCATTGGAAAAATGGAATTAATGACAATTAAAGATATAGGAGGTAATGCACAATATTGTAAAATTGAGGATGGCTCTGCAATTTATAAGGTTGAAAGAGATAGTTTAGAAGAGAAGTTAGTTGCAATAAGATATAATGAAAAATGGTGGAAGGTAAGTGATTTTGGTGAATAAAAGTGGTATGTATGCAATTTATAATGGTAAGGAATATAGATGTGGAACAATAGATGGAGGAAAGGGGATTGAATTATACAGTGATATTCCATTAGAAAGTTTTACAGAGTTTTTTGGAACTTACTCTAAGCTCGTTAAGAGGGAGGAATGCTCAAGAGTTTATAAAAAAACACTTTGCTTTAGATATAATAATGATAGTTTTTTAATTCGAGAGGAAAAAGATAATAAAGTTTTACTTGAAACAGGACCAAGATCATATGATTTATTGGATTTAGGATTTGTCAGAGTACTACATGATACATTTCAAAAATGGGTTTCCTTGGACGAGGGAGAAAGGTATTGGGCTATAATGGAGTATTAAAATATTGTATTTTTAATATAGGAAGATATTTAGGTATAAAATGATGACACAACGAGAATTAAATAGAAAGAAACTTTTATTAGCAATAGAAGAAGGTGAAATATATGCTTATTATAAAGATGAACCTAATTGTGGAATAGTAGAGCTGCTAGAGAAAAATCTACTACGTTGGCTAGAATACAAATCTGGAGTAGGTGTGTATAAAGCATTTATGACTATAAGTTATCAAATGGAAATGGAACAGAAAAAAGTAGCACCATTTAAGTTGAATTATGAAATATTAGAAAGAAGTTTATGGGAAGAGATGCGAATTGAAAATGAAATAAACATAAAAAATTATGGTATAAATCTTTTGTAATATAGGTATTTAATGCGTAATGACGATATAGAATGAAAAAATAAAAAAGGACTTAACATAGACAGTTAGGCAAGGAGATAAGATGCCATGGAGAGAAACATAGAAGTTCAAACACAGGCGCTAACTAGTTTATCAAGGGACTATAAAATTTATGGACAAAATGTTTATAGCCGTTATAAAACAGGTTCTAGCCGTATTGAAAGAGAATTAGAAAGTATACTAAGAAAATATGCTGAATATGGTAGTGTCACAAGTAAAGCGCGTAGTATTCAAAGTAAATTACGAGAAATAGAAAGACAAGCTAAAGAAATAGAAGCACGTAGTAGTAAACTGAGTCAAGGATTAAGTAATGTAGCAGCTTCTTATAAGGAAGATGAAGCACAATCAAAACGCATCATTGATACACAAAAACTATCCGTAGATAAAATGAGTAATAAGACTACGAATGTAAAAGTAGCTGTTAAATTAGATAGTAAATTAACAACTAGTGAAATAGGTAATACAGTAGCTACATCTACTAAAGCTGTAATAGATAAAGTACATGATATAACAGAGGGCACTATAGAAGCAATTAAAAGTTCTAGTGTTGTATCTCAGATTAAAGGGATAGGTAAGAAAGTCTCTAATACGTTAAGTAATATTAAGACAAGCATTTCAGATGCTGTCACAAACTTTGGTAAAAAAGTAAGCGAAGTTGCCACAGGCATTCAAAAAACAGTAGTGAACTTTACAAGTGCAGTAAAAGATAAGTGGGAAAATCTAAAAAGTAATGTAAAGAGCTTTGCTAAGAAAACTAAAGACTTTGTATGTGATGTAGGAAAGAAAGTAGCAGATGGTTTAACTGGTGCCTTTAAGAAGTTTAAAGAAGTAGCACAAACTGCTATAGAATACATAAAGGATAAGAAAGATGTTATTTTAGACACACTCAAGAAAGTGGGTATCAAGATTTTAGATGGTACACAGTTTATATTAGATATAGTAGGCCTTATACCTGGATTAGGAGAAATAGCCGATTGTATAAATGGTGTTATTTATACGCTAAGAAAAGATGCTGTTAATGCAGCTCTATCCTTTGCAGCCTGTATTCCATTTGCCGGTTGGGCAGCTACAGGTGGAAAGATAG
>USPX01000364.1 GCA_900556665.1 uncultured Eubacteriales bacterium | reverse complement strand
TACTAGAAATAGAAGTACAAGGTGCTCAACAAATCAAGCAAATTTATGATGATGCTGTCTTTATTTTTGTAATCCCACCTTCTCTTACAGAACTTGAAAAACGTCTTATTGGACGTGGTACTGAAACAGAAGAAGTTATTGCAAAACGTATGGGACGTGCAAAAGAAGAGTTAGCTATGTACAAAGAATATGATTATATCGTTATTAACGATACTTTAGCAGATGCTATCGATCAAATTAATCATATTGTTTATACTGAAAAGCTAAGAAGTTCTCGCTTCGAAGCGGATATAGAAAGAGTTATTAATAACTAGGAGGAATAAAAATGTTACAACCATCTTATACACAAATTATGACAAAGTTAAATGAGGAAGGAAACTCTAAACTTACAAGTCGTTATTCAATTGTTATTGCAACAGCTAAAAGAGCTAGAAATATCATTGACATCGTTAATGAACAAGCTGCTGCTACAAAAGAAGCAGATAAAACAGGTGAAAAAATTATTGATCCAGCTAAATTAAAAGAAGCAGCAGAACTTAATGAATTACTTAAAAAACAAAAACCTACATCTATTGCAGTAGATGAAATCTACGCTGGTAAAATTAAAATGAAAGAATACCACGCATCAGAAGAAGTTGAAGATGCACAAGCTGATGGCTCTATGGGGTCTACAGAAGCTTAATTAAAAAGGATAAGTCTGCCATCTTAAATAGTTGGCAGACTTATTAAGTATATGGTATAAAAGATAAGAGGTGAACAGCTAGTGATGCAGCATACGCCATGTTATGCAAAAATTATTATACAGTTTGCAACAGTCGAAGAAATTGATAGACCATTTACTTACGAAGTACCTGCAAACTTAATACCTTTTATCCAAGTAGGACAAAGAGTTTATGTGCCATTTGGGCGGCATAATCACTTACAAGTAGGCTATATATTAGGTTTAAGTGATACAAGAGAAGAAACCAAATTTCAAATAAAAGCAGTAAGGCAAATCATAGATGAGAAGCCACTTTTATCAGCACATCAGTTAGAACTCATAGAATTCATTGTAAGTTATTATGGCACAAGTTACGCCGCAGCTATAGATGTTGTTTTGCCACCAGGGCTTAAGGGTGACCCTATTGCCATGGAGAAAGAAGCAGAAGAAGTGGCGTCTCTAGCAGAAGACTTACTTAAAGTCAAAATTTATTGCAATGCCCATGGTCATAAGAAAACTTTTTTAAAGCAACAACAAATTATTGATATCTTAAGAGAAAAGGGCAAAATGCCACTTAAGGTATTAGAAAATATGGAAGGCATTAGTAGGTCTTCTATTAAAACATTACTTCAAAATGAAATCATTGAAAAGCACCTGGAAAAAATAGAATACATGTTAGAACCTATTAATGAAGGTGCTTTTCGTATATTAAATGAAGAACAAGAACATGCTGTAAGTTATTTAGCATACTTAGGTGAACATGAGACAAGTCATACGGTATTATTAGAAGGTGTTACAGGAAGTGGTAAAACGGAAGTCTTTTTACATGCCATTAAAAATGTCATAGAAAAAGGTGAAACGGCTTTAGTACTAGTTCCTGAAATTGCTTTAACCCAGCAAACTTTAAGTCGTTTTAAAGAACGCTTTGGAAGTAGGGTGGCACTAAGTCATAGCCGTATGAGTGCTAAGGAACGTCAAAGACTTTATATGCGTGCTAAAAAGGGTGAGGTATCTATTGTTATAGGACCTCGAAGTGCTATATTTATGCCTTTAGAAAACCTAAAGCTCATTGTGATAGATGAAGCCCATGAAGCAACGTATAAATCTGAAACACCACCTAAATATCATGCCATTGATATTGCTAAGAAACGTATGGAAATGAATGGTGGGGTCACCCTTTTAGCTACAGCAACCCCAAGTATGGAAAGCTATTATTTAAGTGAAATTGGCGAATATGAGCTTTTAAAGCTTACAAAACGTATTGCTGGTGCAACCATGCCAAGTGTAGAGATTGTAGATATGAGGCAAGAACTTGCTTTAGGGAATAATACAGTTTTAAGCAGAAAACTGTATGAAAGCATTAAAGAAGCTCTGGAAAAGGGTGAGCAAGTCATGCTCCTCATTAATAGACGTGGACATTCAACTTTTATTAACTGTAGAAGTTGTGGTCATGTTGTGAAATGTAATCACTGCGATGTTTCTATGACCTATCATTTATCCACAGGGGCGTTAGAATGTCATTATTGTGGGAAAACTGAGAAGGTACCAGAAGTCTGTCCAGAATGTGGTTCCAAGTATATTCGCTTTTTTGGAACAGGTACTGAAAAGGTAGAAGCTTATTTAAAAGAGCATTTTGATGCCTTTGGCGTAGGCCGTATGGATTTAGATACAACTACAGGGAAAGAAGGGCATGCTAAAATATTAGAAGCCTTTAGACGCAGAGAATTCAATTTGCTTATAGGGACACAAATGATTGCAAAGGGACATGATTTCCCAGGAGTTACACTAGTGGGCATTTTATCTGCTGATCAGTCTTTATATATGCAGGACTTTAGAAGCAATGAAAGAACCTTTCAGCTTTTAACTCAGGCTATGGGCCGTGCAGGACGTGGGGATATGAAAGGAAAAGTGATTATTCAAACGTA
>USPX01000363.1 GCA_900556665.1 uncultured Eubacteriales bacterium | reverse complement strand
TACAAGGGTATCTTTAAGAGGTACCATTATTTGTCCTGTTTGAGTATCCCTATAAGGTGCGCCTTTTAAAGTATAGGCTGTGCCTTCTACTTCACAGTTCTTACTCTCTACAGTAAAGGCAATACGCCCACCTAATGTGCCTAAATAACCATAATCAATTGCCACAGTTTGCACACTTAATTTTTGCTTCACTTCTCCTTGATGGGCTTCTAATATAAGGTTGTAATAACGATCTAAATTCATTTCACTTTTTACAACAAAATGTTCAATGTTAATCTCCTCATTCCCTTCTACAGCTCGTTTAAGTGTAATCACAACTTGCCCTTCTTGAAGTGCCATTGTGAAATCTTTGTCTACTACGAGTGCTTCCCCTTTGCATACCATTTTAAAATTAGGAAGTTCTTCTAATACAAGGGCTTCATTCACTTTGGTATCATCTGTATGATAAAAGCCTAATACAAAAGTATCCCCTGCTTGCATATTGAGTTCTTGATTTAAAGTGATTGTGCCTTTAAGTGCTTGTTGTCTTAAACCTGGTTTTATACCTGTCATCTCTGTTATAGCTGTGCTTTCTTGGGCTGCTACCTCCTGTGCCATTGTTGGTAATGCTAAAACCTGTACCCCTACTAAACATGCTACTATTAACTTTTGAATATGTTTTTTCATAAATTTTATTCCCCTTTTCTTTTGTTAATCGTAATACCATAATCCTACTAAATCTTCCCCTATTTCATATGCCCAGCGTACTTCCCCTGATGGGAATTGAAGTTTATACCAGCCTGCGCCATCTACTGCCAAAATCGTCACAGCTGTACCTTTTGGATATGTCTTGCTCTTACTACATATATTCTGTTTGTTATAAGTTTCAATCGCCTCTTTTAAGAAAGCTGGCTTATGCATGGTGAAATAATCTGTCTGTTTTTCTTGGAGTTTATGCCATTTATCTAAAGTATAGTCACAATTATAGCGATCTGTTCCTGCATCATCATTACGTTTTAAAGCATGTAATACCCCATTTGAAATATAACTACGTGCCCATGGATCATTGAGATGCCCTTCTGCTGCGCCCATAAAAATGGTTTTTCCTTTTTTATAAGTATAAAAATAGTCTACAGGATCAGAACTTGGTCCTTGATCATAAATGACAAGCTCCTTGTAGATATCCTTTGGATTCATATCCACTAACCAAATTTGATCTGCAAAGTTACCTTCTTCTTGTGCAACTTTTTTACCATTAATTTTTAAAGTCATTATGCCAAAATCATTATCACTCTCACATTGCTGGCTATACACAATTTCTTCACTCTTGCCATCCCCATCTAAATCCACTTTAAAAGGTCTATCTGCCATATAAACTGTCGTTTGACAATAGCCACGATTATCTGCGCTTTGTACCTGTTGATTACTGCCTTCTTTTAAAACTTTTGCCCACCATGTGAGTAGTGCCACATTGTACTTTTCGGTAGCATTTAATTTAATATTTTCCATCTTTTTTGTGCCACTATACCATGCTTTGTCTTCGAAATACTGCTTATAATTTTTGTCTGTAATGGCTGCCCCATGCCTTGCATAAATCTCATATTTGCCAATCATAGTCATCACATAGTCCTGTGATAAATCATAAGTATCAATCTCTAGCTCACTGCTATCAGGATAGACAAAGCTTGTTTCATCCTCTGCATATTCACGTCTTAAGGTACGCCACTCTTCTTTTTCTAAAGCACGTCCTTCTGCTTTTTGTGCTTTTGCCTCTTTTTTAGCTGTAGCTGCTGTAATCACTTTTCCTTGCTGATAATCTCCTGCACCATACACTATATTGCCACCTAAAACTGCTGTACTTAGAAGTAAACTTTCAAGTATTCTCATTGACCTCAAATGGCTTTTCATTTAAACCCCTCCTTATTTAAATGATGGGTTATAAAACACTATTTCTTATTACCTCTATAATTATGAGACTATTCACTCTATTTTACAAGTCTATTTACTTGCAATTTCATAATATGGAAACTCAATTATATTTATAATAATTTTTCAAAATATTCTATTGACCTTTTCAAATATTCATTATACGCTATGACTATATTAACCAATTTAGTCATAGCGTATTTTTTTTTATAAAGTGAGGTGTTATTATGTTTATTGAAGTCAATGATTTACTAAAAACCTATGGTGATGGTGAAAATACCTGTATTGCCGTGAATCATACTACCTTTACCATTAAGGCTTCAGAAATTGTTGTGATTTTAGGCCCTTCTGGATCAGGAAAATCCACCTTGATGAATATTCTTGGTGGTCTAGAGGCTGCTACTTCTGGTAGTGTGAAAATAGCAGATCAAGAAATCGTAGGATTAACGCCTAAAGCTTTAAGTGTTTATCGCAGAAATTATGTAGGCTTTGTCTTTCAATTTTATAACCTAATTCCTAACTTAACGGTTCGTGAAAACATAGAAATTTGTGCCCATTTAGGCAAGTCTCCACTCCCCATTGATGAACTCCTTCAAAAAGTAGGACTTATGGGGCAAGAACATAAATTTCCAGCCCAACTTTCCGGAGGACAACAACAACGTGTGGCTATTGCCAGAGCTTTAGTGAAAAATCCAAAGCTCCTACTGTGTGATGAACCAACA
>USPX01000362.1 GCA_900556665.1 uncultured Eubacteriales bacterium | reverse complement strand
ACAAGTATAATTATGATTTTTTAAAATTCTATCTTTAAAAAGCTGCCAATATAGAGAGTTTAAGTAGTCTTCATATTTTATTCGAAGACTAGTTTCTAGAAAGTCTAAATATAAATAGTCTAAGTCACAAGTTGTTAGATTAGTGTGTTCTTGATCAAAAAATTCGCAACAATCTGTTGGACTTGGTATTTTGTTATTTGCAGTCACTACACTTTTTGCAATTGTGACATTACCAGTAGAGTTTAATGCTTCAAAACGTGCACTTAGAAGTCTTGAAGCAAGTGGTATTATGTCAGCAGATGAATTAGTTGGTGCAAAAAAAGTGTTAGATGCAGCAGCGCTTACTTATGTAGCAGCAGCCATGGCATCTATTTTATCACTTATTAGATTAATACTTATTAGCAATAGAAATAATGATTAAAAGACGCTGCTTTAGCGTCTTTTAATGTGTATGAAAGGATTTTTTTATGACTAAAAATATACGTGAGCAAGTGGTAAACTTGCTACTTGAAATAGAACGAGATAAAAGTTATGCACAGCTAGCACTTAAAAATGAGCTTAAAGATATTACAGGTCCAGATAAAGGATTTATGACAGAAGTTGTGTATGGGACATTAAAGTATCAAATTAAATTAGATTATATTATTGACCAATTTTCTAAAACACCAGTACGTAAGATGAAACCACTTATTAGACAGCTTTTCCGTATGAGTGTCTATCAATTAATGTATCTTGATAAAGTACCTGCTTCAGCAGTTATTAATGAAGCTGTAAAAATTGCAAAGAAAAGAAAATTTGTATCCCTTTCAGGATTTGTAAATGGCGTACTGCGTACAATTGACAGGGAAAGAGCAAATATTAAATATCCTTCAAAAGAAAAAGAAACTGTGCGTTATATGAGTGTGATGTATTCATTACCAGAATGGATGATTGAAACTTGGCTTAAAAGCTATGAGGTGGCAAAAGTAGAAGCTATTTGTAGTGCACTTAATGAACGTGCTCAGGTATGTGTACGTGTGAATACTTTAAAAGCTACTAAAGAAGAAGTGATTAAACGTCTTGAAGCAGAAGGTGTAACGGTTATGCCTGGTGAATTCTTAGAAGAAGCCATGTATCTAAAAAATGTAGATAATATCCAAAATATGTCGTCTTTTAAAGAAGGTTTATGGACTGTACAAGATGAAAGTGCTATGCTAGTAGGGAAAGTTATTGCACCTAAACCAGGAGAGCGTATATTAGATTTATGTAGTGCACCAGGTGGTAAGTCTATTCATATGGCTGAACTTATGCAAAACAAAGGTGAGATTATTAGCTGTGACATTCATCCACATAAATTAGAACTTATTGCTAAAAATGCGGAGCGTATGGGAGTGGCTATTATTAAACCAACACTTCAAGATGGTACAGTATGTAATGAAGCTTTTATCGAAAGCTTTGACCGTGTTTTAGTGGATGCACCTTGTTCAGGACTTGGGATTATGAAACGTAAACCAGATATTCGTTATAATAAAGAAGCCACAGATCTTGAGGATATTGCAGCGATTCAACGTGCTATTTTAAAACAAGCTGTAAAATATCTTAAACCAGAAGGCACACTTGTTTATAGTACATGTACGATTTCAAAAGCAGAAAATGAAGAAATGGTAGCTTTTATTACAGATGAACTTGGTTTAGAATTAAATGAAATCGTAGATACTATACCTAAAGTACTTCAAAAAGAAGTGGAGAAGGATAGTATGATTCAAATTTTACCACAAATAGCAGGAACAGATGGATTCTTTATTGCGGGGTTAAAAAAGAGGGGTATTTAAATAATGAAAGATATTAGAAGTAAAGACTTAAAGGAACTAGAAGAAATTATCTTAGGCTATGGTGAAAGTAAGTTTAGAGCAAAGCAACTTTTTGAGTGGCTTCATAAGAAAATGGTAGGCAGCTATGATGAAATGAGAAACTTACCACAAGGCTTAAGACAAAAGTTGGCAGTAGATTATCCATTAGTGCCATTACGCATTGTAGAAGCCTTACATTCCCAGTTAGATGGGACTATAAAATACTTGTTTGAGTTACCAGATTCACATATAATAGAAAGTGTTTTGATGCGTTATAAACATGGAAATTCAGTGTGTATTTCATCACAAGTAGGTTGCCGTATGGGATGTAAATTCTGTGCATCTACATTAGAAGGACTTGTAAGACCACTGACACCAGGTGAAATGGTAGGTCAAATTTATGCCATTGAGCAAGATATTGGGGAACGTATTTCAAATATTGTTATTATGGGAAGTGGAGAGCCATTAGAATATCTTGATATTACAGAGCGCTTTTTAGAACTTATTAATCATGAGATGGGACAAAATATAGGACAACGTCATATAACAGTATCTACATGTGGACTTGTGCCACAAATTAAGGAGCTAGCTGATAAAGGCATGCAAATTAATTTAGCACTTTCTTTACATGCAACTACAGATGAAAAACGTAAGCAAATTATGCCTGTTGCTTACCGTTATAGTATTCAAGAGGTATTAGAAGCTTGTCAGTATTATATTGATAAGACAGGACGCCGTGTAACATTTGAATATGCATTAATTCATGGTGAAAATGATAGGGAAGAAGATGCAAAAAGTTT
>USPX01000361.1 GCA_900556665.1 uncultured Eubacteriales bacterium | reverse complement strand
CCACTACCTCAGCGGACCTATTTTGTGACACCTTTTCTTTCTTTGAGCTTCTCTTGCATTTCTTTCTCATAGCCTTCATCAGTTAAAATATAATATTTTTTATCCACTAATGGGTCTGGTAAATACTGCTGCTCCACATAATGATGTGGATAATTGTGGGCATATAAATATTCTCCACTATGTTCTAATGTTTGCAGATTGCTATAATGATTGTTTCTGAGATGATTTGGTACACTACCAATATCGCAGGCCTCAATATCACTTAGGGCACTATTAATTGCATTATATGCCGCATTACTTTTAGGTGCTGCCGCTACATATAAAGCTGCCTGACTTAATATAATGCGCCCCTCTGGCATACCTATTTGCTCTACGGCTAGCATTGCATTAGTTGCCACTACAAGGGCCATAGGGTCTGCATTCCCCACATCTTCACTGGCACAAATCACAATACGTCTTGCAATGAATTTAGGATCTTCACCTGCCGCTATCATACGTGCTAAATAATGTGCTACAGCGTCAGGGTCACTGCCTCGCATACTTTTAATAAACGCAGAGATAACATCATAATGATTGTCCCCTTTTTTATCATAGTGTAATGCTTTCTTTTGCATACATTCTTCCATTACAGCTACCGTAATATGAATGAGTCCATCTTCACTACGTTTCGTTGTCATGACAGCTAATTCTATGGCATTTAATGCACTTCTTGCATCCCCTGCTGTACGCTGTGCAATATATTCTAAGGCATCTTCTGTAATATCTGCTTTATACGCACCAAGTCCTCTTTCTTTACTGCTTATAGCTTCTCTAATAATTTCCTTAATATCCTCTGCTGTAAGTGGTAGTAATTCAAATACGAGAGAACGTGATATAAGGGCGCGATTCACCTCAAAATATGGATTTTCAGTAGTAGCACCAATTAAAATAAGTGTCCCATCTTCTGTATATGGTAAAAGAGCATCCTGCTGCGCCTTATTAAAACGATGAATCTCATCTACAAATATGATCGTTTTCTTACCACGCATTGCCCTTGTTACCTTTGCTTCTTCTACTGCTTTTACAATCTCACTCTTACCGGCTGTAGTTGCATTTAATACAATGAAATTGGCCTTTGTAGTATTGGCAATCACTTTCGCAATGGTTGTCTTTCCTGTTCCTGGTGGTCCATATAAAATAAGAGATTGTAACTTATCTGCTAAAATGGCACGATATAGGAGTTTATCCTTTTCTAAGATATGCTTCTGTCCTACAATCTCACTTAATTTAGTTGGTCTCATACGTGATGCTAAAGGTGATTCTTCCTGTCCTTTTTTTTCATTCATATATTCAAATATATCCATACTCTACCCTCTCTAAAAGATGGCCTAGCCATTTTTTTATACCCCCTTTATTATAAGAGATACATTATTCAAATACAAATTACAATTCTCCCTGTCATTTTAATTCTTTTAAGACAACTTCTCGATTTTTGTTGTTTTTTAGGAAGTTATTATCATATAATGTACTATAACATTATATTATTTATATTTTCTATATTTTATTGACATTGGGCACTATTTATTTTATAGTAGTACTAAATAAAACTACTATTGGAGAATTGCAATGCATTTTAATGATACACTTTACAAATTAGGTTTTTCACCTATTGAAGCTACAGTCTTTATGACACTCTGTAAACATGGCAGTTTAACAGGCTACGAAGCCAGTAAACTCACTGGCATTTCTCGTTCAAATGTTTATGCTGCTTTGTATAGCTTACAAGATAAAGGAAAATGTTTTGCCTCGGAGGGGGAGCCAACAAAATATATTCCTATTACAAAAGAAGAGTTACTTCTTACAACTAAACGAGAAATGGAACAAACACTTTTAGAAATTGAAAGTTACTTTCCAAGACCTGTGGTTACAAACGAACCTTATTTAACAATCCGTGGCTACGAACATGTTATTCACAAAATTAAAAACCATATTTTACTTTGTGAATCTCATCTTTATATTATGAGTACATTAAGTGATATCTCTTTACTCCAAGACGAGTTAATTCAAATCAGCAGTACCCATAAGGTGATTGTTATGTGTGATGCTTCACTAAATTTAGGCGAGCATATCAAATGTTATGTGCATACTCGCCCAATTGAAGGATTTTATATGATTATCGATACTAAATCAGTCATCACAGGTGATTTAAATGGAGAAGATTCCCAGTGTCTATATTCTACTAATGAATCGCTTGTACACCTTATGCGTTCATCTTTTAAAACCGCACTGGATATGATTAATTTACAAGCTTAAGACTATTTTGAGGAGGATAATTATGCATACTTTACATGGTATTTTTACAAGGGAAACAAACTTTTACAAAGGTCATGATGTTTATCAATTAATTGAACAATTCGGAAGTCCACTTTATGTGTATAACGAAGATATTTTAAGAGCTCGTTGTCGTGATATGAAACACTTAGTAAGTTATAAAAATTTTGTCCCTCACTATTCTATTAAAGCAAATACAAATATTCATTTATTACGTATCGTACATGAAGAAGGTTTACACGCAGATGTTATGAGTCCTGGTGAAATCTACTTAGCACTTCAAAGTGGCTTCAAACCAGAAGAACTCTTCTTCATCCCAAATAACGTTACAGC
>USPX01000360.1 GCA_900556665.1 uncultured Eubacteriales bacterium | reverse complement strand
ACAGCTGATTACAGTGGTTACATGGTCTTTGGATTTGATACAGGTAAAGTTACAAAAGTACCTGTGAATGTGTATGAAACAAAAACAAATCGTAAAAAGTTAATTAAAGCATTTTATGGTAAAGCACCTTGCGTAGGGATTAGCTATGTCACAAACGAGGACGTTTTAGCCCTTACACGTGAGGATGAAAAAACTGCTTATGTAGCAGTAAGTAGTATTGAAGAAAAGCAGAAGAAAGATGCAAATGGTATTCAGGCACTTACTATTACTAAGAAAATAGGTATGAAGAGACTGATGAAGGTTCAAGAAGTTACAGAAGAAATTAGTAGCAAGATTGCTACAGATTTACCTGTAAGTGTACGTGGCCTTTAATAAACTTGTTTAGATTATGAGGGGGAAAAACATGAGAACGCAAATTCAAGCAGCAAAACGTATTGTTATTAAAATTGGAACATCTTCATTAACACATGAAAATGGAAAAATTGATTTGGAAAAGATGGATAAACTTGCACGTGTTTTAACAGACTTAAATAACTCAGGAAGAGAAATAATGCTGGTATCATCAGGTGCTGTTAATGCAGGTATGCAACGTATTGGAAGAAGTAAAAGACCTGAGGACTTATCACTTAAGCAAGCAACAGCTGCTATTGGTCAGGGTATTTTGATGAAAAGTTTTTTGAGGAATATAATCAGGTTATTGCCCAAATACTACTTACAAAAGACGTTATTCAAGATGAAATCAAAAGTACAAATGCCAAAAATACATTTGAAACACTCATAGAACTTGGGGTTATTCCAATTATCAATGAAAATGACTGTATTTCAACTTCAGAAATTGCAGGTTATAGATTTGGTGATAATGATACACTCTCAGCTACAGTTACAGAGCTTGTAGGTGCGGATTTACTCATTTTACTCTCAGATATCGAAGGATTATATACTGCAAATCCTAAAAATAACCCATCAGCTAAACTGATTCCAGTTGTAGAAGAAATTACACCTGAGATTGAAGCTTTAGCAGGTGATGCAGGAACAGCAATGGGAACAGGTGGTATGACAACTAAGATTATAGCTGCTAAAATCGCTAAAAAGGCTAAGGCGCATACTGTCATTGCATCCTCAACAGATATAAATGTGCTCCGAGATATTTTAAAAGGTGAAGAAGTGGGCACATGGTTTAAAAACTAGATAAATGTACGCATTAGAAAGGAATTTATAACATGGAAATGGATTTACTCATTAAACGTATTAATGAACTTGCACATAAGAAAAAAACATTAGGCTTAACAGAAGAAGAAACTATTGAACAAAATGATTTAAGACAAGAATACTTAAAAATCTTTAGATCAAACTTTAAAAATCAATTAGCAAATACAAAAATTAAAACACCAGATGGCAAGCTTCATCCTTTAAAATACATGCCAGATAATAGCAAAAAAAATCTTCACTAAGAAAAAAGATGCGTCTTTAAAGCCTACATATGTTGCTTTAAGGGCGCATTTGCTATTTATGATAGAGTAAGTTAAAATAGAAAAGAAATTGCCTACTAAAAATGAAGGAGTAGACCATGATCACATATTTAAAAGGAACATTAGAAGAATTAAATGAAAATAGTTTAGTGATAGAAGCTTGTGGTGTGGGGTATGAAGTTTTTTGTAGAGGAAGTGCATTTAGCAGCCTTTTACAAGATAAATCACCTATAAAAGTATATATATATGAACATATTAAAGAAGATGGGCACGATCTTTATGGATTCCAAAATAAAGAAGAACGTGAACTCTTTAAAAAGCTGATTAGTGTAAGCGGCATTGGTCCTAAAGGGGGCATGCAAGTTTTAAATACTTACACAAGTCAGGAAGTCATTGAAATTATTTTAGAACAAGACAGTAAAGCATTAAGCAAGGTCAGTGGTATAGGACCAAAGACGGCGCAACGTATCATCTTAGAACTTAAAGACAGCATTGGTAAGCTTTATGTACCAGATTTAAGTTTACTTGAAACAGGACTTAAAGATGACACAGCAAAACATGAGGCAATTGAAGCTTTAACTGCTTTAGGATATAAAGACACAGACGCTAGAAAAGCTGTGGAAGCAATTTTTGATTATAGCTCAGATAGTGAAACACTTATTAAAAAAGCTTTGAGCTTATTAGGAATGTAAGGGGGATAGCATATGGAAAGACGTATCATGTCTTGTGATTTACAATTAGAAGATAATGAAATAGAAAGCAGTATTAGACCCCTTTCATTAGATGAATATATTGGGCAGTCAGCTATTAAGGAAAATATTAAAATTTTCATTGAAGCAGCTAAGCTTCGCTCTGAGTCACTGGATCATGTGCTTTTATATGGGCCACCAGGGCTAGGAAAAACAACACTTGCAGGTGTTATTGCTTCTGAAATGGGTGTAAAGATTAAAGTGACATCAGGTCCAGCTATTGAGAAACCAGGTGATATTGCAGCTATTTTAAATAATTTACAACATGGCGATATTTTATTTATTGATGAAATTCATCGTATGAGCCGTCACGTAGAAGAAGTTTTGTATTCTGCAATGGAAGATTATTGTATTGATATTGTAGTGGGTAAAGGACCAACAGCTAAATCTATTCGTTTAAGTTTGCCACATTTTACTTTAATTGGGGCAA
>USPX01000359.1 GCA_900556665.1 uncultured Eubacteriales bacterium | reverse complement strand
TCCTAAACCAATGACTAAGACACTTAATGCTGTACCTTCCTTTTTAGGTAATAAACTATGAATCGCCTGTGATAAAACATCTATGACTCTTTCATGCATAGGTGGATCATTTTCTTTAATGGATTTAGACTCAATGGTAATATAATCCCCTTTAGGTTTTCCCATGCTTTCTTCACCCGTTTCATCTAATACACGTACGCGGGTTATAGTAATCTTGCCATCTTCTAAACTTTTCGTGTCGACTTGTACACCTGGTATCTCATAATCCTCGTCTTTATCTAGCCTTAAAGCATCACTAATTTCAATGGCCAAATCTGTACGAGGATGAAAACTGTCATCTTTTATAACCTTATCCATAATTTCACTCCTTTTTATTCGAAAAAAAGCTTTACGAGAGCATTTAAATACATTATAATCATTTTTAGTTTCATGAACGGTTCTTAACTAGTTTGACCATTATTTTTTTGTGTATACATTGACTTTTTGAGAAAGATGTAATATAATGGGTACTGTTGAAACCGTTCATAATTCCCCAAACCGTGTCCAAGAATATGAATGGAGGTGCCACACAATGGCAAATATTAAATCAGCAAAAAAACGTATCTTAGTTATCGCAACTAAAACAGCACGTAACCGTGCAATCAACTCAGCAGTTAAAACTCAAATCAAAAAAGTTAGAGCAGCAGTAGAAGCTAAAGACTTAGCTGCAGCTAACGCAGCTTTAAAAGTAGCTGTAAAAGCTATCGATAAAGCTACAGCAAAAGGTGTTTTCCACAAGAAAACAGCTGCTCGTAAAAAATCTACTTTAGCTCGTTTAGTTAAAACTGTAGCATAATTTGCGACAATAAGCATACGAAAAGCCGTAGGATTCTCCTACGGCTTTTTTATATTTTCTTATAAAATTTTCAAGTTCTCTTTTTACATCATAAAGCACTGCTTAATCCCCTACTGGGTATTTAAGCAGTGCATAATTAAAATCTCTACACGTCTAGAGGCTTCCATCTTTCCTGTCTTAATATCTTGATCCACTTGTAAGCACTCTTGTACAATGGCTTCTAATTGTTTAAAACTATACCCTTGTGCCTGAGTCATCATTTCTTGTACTGCAAAAAATGGAATTTTTACAGCACTGCTAATCTCTTTTGGGGACTTTCTTTGTGCCACTAAATACT
Organism: uncultured Eubacteriales bacterium; assembly: GCA_900556665.1. The sequence goes on along the minus strand of USPX01000359.1, from coordinate 1,478 downwards.
TCACTTGCATCAGCATACGATATTGTCTTGCAATAAGCACTAAAATACCAATAGGTGATTCTTTGCTTTGTATTAGTCTGCTATAAATTCCTAATGCAATTTCACCTTGATGAAGTGCAATACGTTTCACCATCTCAAAGACACGTTGTTCCAATGAAAAGACACAAACTGCATCAATATCTTCTTTTACAATTTGATTTCCTGTCACATAGCCTAATAACTTCTCCCATTCTGTTAAAATGTAAGGAATATTCTCTGGCATATTACGAATAAAGTAACGCATTGTCCCTTGTTCAATACTTATGCCTTTTACTTTGCAGTCTTCTGCTAAAAGTTTATAAACTGCTTCTTCCCCCGGATAATCAAACTCCTGAATATGATGCTTAGACTTAATCGTCTTATAAAGTTTTCCACGTTTATCCACTTCTTGCTCATCAATTAAAATGACCACATAATCTGGTACCTTCTGAATAAAGCTCTCAAACTTCTCCGTCTCTTCTTTTTTACCTGGCTTAAAAAGTCCTGTATCCTTTAAATAAATTAATTTCTTGTCCACGAAGAATGGTAAAGTCTCAGCAAAATCAATAATACTGCTGACTACAACCTCTTTATCCTTTGCTTCTAAATAATTCATCTTAAAATAATTCATCATATCATTAGGATCATTTAAAATTTTTGATTTCACTTGATGAATCCACTTATCCTTTGACCAACTATCTTCACCTACTAATAGGTAACACCCCTCCATATTTTCCATCATTGTTCTTCCTCTCTCTTTTGCTGTTTCTGTGTATATAAATTCATTTTCTCACCATCACTTGTAATCCATATTGCACCTTGTAAATCTGTACGCCCATAAGGTATATGACACTGCTCTAAGGACATGAGTACTTCATTATGTGGGTGACGATATACATTATTAATCCCGCAACTTATCATAGCATATTGTGGGCGGAGTTTCAAAAGAAGCTTTGCATCTGTTCCTGTCTTCGAACCATGGTGACTTACTTTTAAAATGCTAATAGGTGCAATTTTGTTATACACACTGATTTCTGATTCTTTTTCTTTATCCCCTGTAAAGAGTCCTTTAAATTTTTTATAACTTACTAAACATACCAATGAATTATTATTTAAATCTCCTTGTTTTGTTTGTGGGGCTAACATATTAAAGTTTACCTGATCGAGTATAAATGTATCCTTAGCTGTTAAGCGATGAATTGGAATGTTTTTTGCATGACATACTGCAATAAAAGTCTCTAAGTTTTCAGAACTATCCATCTTAGAAATGAAGGCATGCTTTATTTTTAAATTACTTTTTACAAGTTCAATCATGCCACCGATATGATCACTATCTGAATGAGATACGATAATACCTTCTACGGACCTCTTACCTTTGTATTTAATATAATTTTCTATCGTCTTTCCTTTTCCAAAAGGTCCACCATCTATTATCACAATTTGCTGCTTAGGTGTTGTAA
>USPX01000358.1 GCA_900556665.1 uncultured Eubacteriales bacterium | reverse complement strand
TATAGCCTTATTCTAAATTTTTATAAAAAACCAACAACTAAAAATAAAAATCTCATGTTTTTATGGTCAAAAACATAAGATTCTTATTACTGATATCTTTAATTTATTTTTTCTTTTAGGTACTACTATAATATTGATAAAATAAACTGCTTAGCTGTACGCCCTGAACGTCCACCATGTAAGAGTTCCCATTGAATAGCTTTCTCACGTAAAGTATTCTCATCCAATGTCACTTTATAATGTTTCGCAATGGCATAAACCATCTCTAAATATAAATTTTGATTAGGTGATGTAAAGGTTAATGAGAGACCAAAGCGATCTGCAAGAGAGAGTTTTTCTTGTCTTGTATCTGAAATATTAATTTCTTGGCCTTGACGATCATCCCAAGTTTCTTTAACTAGATGACGTCTATTAGATGTGGCATAAATGAGAACATTCTTAGGACGTACTTCAATACCACCTTCAATTAATGCTTTCATATATTTATATTCCACTTCAAATTCTTCGAAAGAAAGGTCATCTAAGAATAATATGAATTTTAATCCACGCTCTCTTAAAGTATGTAAAATACGGTTAAAGTATTTAAAATCTGCTTTTGATAACTCTACAACACGTAATCCTTCTTCACAATAGGCATTTAAGGTTGCTTTTACTGAAGAAGATTTACCTGTCCCACGATCCCCAAAGAGTAATGCATTATTTGATTCTTTACCTTGTAAAAAAGCTTCTGTATTTTTAATTAAAGCATTTTTTTGATAGTCACAACCAATTAACTGTTCAAAAGTAATAGGGTCACATTCTCCAATGCCTACAAGTCCAAGTTTTTCATCCCATTTAAACGCTTTATATCCGTTCATAATTCCAGCACCAAAGCGTTTATAATATCCTACTAAGTAATCTACAACTTCCTGAGCTGATGCGGCCTTATCAAGTGTGTCATATAATGGATTTAAAAAATTAGGCGCTCCTTTTTCTAAAACGACTGTAAAAGGTGATTCCTTCCACAACTCTAGTACCTTCTTAAGATCTTCAAGAGCTAAGGTGCGAAGCGCCTTATCTACATTTTCTCCTTCTCGTTCGCAACTTACTGAAAAAGCATTTTCATCACGTGCCACAAGATACGTGAGATACATTCTAAATAAATCTTGCTTTAATCCTGCTTTTATCCCTACTTCCAATAATTCACTTAATATCTCATTGTATAATTTTTCTCTTGCATCATCTGTTATACATTCTTTTAAAGCATATACCCCATTTAAAATTTTGTTTTCATTAAAACTTCGGTAAAATACAAATGACATATGTTTTCCCTCCTGTTGTCTTTATATAGGGAATATTATAATTCATTTTGTATTTTTTTCAATTATTAATTATATTCTTGTACTTTATTCTAACGAATCCACACTGCTGTGCCTATAGGAATATGCTTATATAACCATGCACTATCTTTTTCAGAAAGTCTAATACAGCCATGAGACACTTTACGTCCTAAATCATATTGACCTGACTTAATATAGGTCCCTGTTTTATCAAACAAAATAGAATGATACATATAGCTTGAAAAGAATACAAGTGCATTTTTACAACGGAAATTTTTATCCACCCCAAAATAAGGCATACTATATTCGACTTTAAAGAGTCCTGTGGGGGTTGCATTATTCACTTTGCCTGTAGAACATACAAAGGTCTTTTCTAAATGCCACTGTCCATCCACATTTTTTAAAACATGGGTACGTTGTCTATAAAGGTCTGTCCAAATTAAATACTCTGTATCACTTTTTATTTCATTTAAATTCACAAAATCCTCTACATCCTTTGCTTTTACCTTAGGATTTAAACTACCTGGGTCCCCTTCAATATGAATACTATTCCATGGAACACGGACTTTCTTACCAGACTTATCTTTTACAATATAATAATACGTTTTCTCAGAACGCCATATTTCTACTTGTTCTTTGGCTTTTAAATCTCCTACGTTATAACGCATTGTGCCCATTACTTTAAAAGCAGGAAAGAGATTAGTAAGGTATTCTCTACGCTTTTCATTTTCATATCTTTTTAATAAAAAGTCATTTTTTTGTCCATAAAGCTGTCCACTACGCCCATTTTCATTAAGTCCCTTAGCATACTTTTCACGTGACTGGCCTGGCTCTAAATAAACGCCTAACTCATACTGGTCTACTAGATTCTTACCGTCCCAAAAAACATGTAACAAATCTACTGAAAGATTCATTTGAGAAGTATTTCTAATCTCCGTTTCATCAATACTTACAAAATGATTCATCTTTAGCCAACTATGTCTAATGACAAAAGCACCTTGATGGACATCAAATTGCCATAACACCTTAAGGGCATCTAATGGAATCAAAATCTGCCCATCTACTTCAATGGCATAAGTACGTAATGGTCCAATATAAATGATTTGATTACTTAAGCTAACAGGTTTGTCCTTAAGTGGCAAAGTGGCTACTGCTTCTGTATCCACGGATTCGCCATAATTAAAATAGATTACTTCATTTACCACCTGTTTATTTAAGCCCATCTTTTCTAGATACATTAGTGGAATATATTTCTCTTCATTTATTTGATAAAGCGGATAAATGTTCCCCCCAATAATGCAAATATTATAATCTTCTTCCAAGACTCCTACATAGATTTTA
>USPX01000357.1 GCA_900556665.1 uncultured Eubacteriales bacterium | reverse complement strand
GGAAGCAGATTTTAAAGTATCCCTTATTCCCCATACAGGCAGTCATACCCATTTATTACATAAGAAGATTGGGGAAACCGTGAATTTAGAGTGTGATATGGTAGGTAAATATGTAGAGCGCATGATCCAGTTTAATACCCAAAACAAGCAGAAGGAAGCTGTATTAACCAAGGATTTCTTAGCCAAGTATGATTTTTTATAGGGAGGATAGAGATGAACGAATATGGATTTGCAAGTATAGAAGAAGCACTTAGTGATTTAAAAGAGGGCAAAATGCTCATAGTGGTAGATGATATGGGACGTGAAAATGAGGGCGATTTACTCATGGCAGCAGAAATGGTTACACCAGAGGCAATTAACTTTATGGCCACTTATGGGAGGGGACTTATTTGTATGCCAATAAGCCGTGCTTATGCAGAAGCTTTAGACTTCAAACCTATGGTAGAGGTGAATACAGATAATCATGAAACAGCTTTCACTGCTTCTATTGACTATAAAGAAACTACTACAGGGATTTCAGCCTTTGAACGTGCTATGACAGTTAAAAATGTTTTTAAAGAAGGGGCTAGAGCAGAAGATTTTAGAAGACCTGGGCATATGTTTCCACTTGTTGCAAAGGATGGCGGCGTGCTTGAAAGACAGGGGCATACAGAAGCTGCAGTAGATTTAGCAAGACTTGCTGGTTTTAAGGCTGGAGGTGTCATTTGTGAGATTATGAAAGAAGATGGCACCATGGCGAGAAGAGATGATTTAATGGCTTTTGCAAAAGTACATGGTTTAAAGATGATTACCATAGAAGATTTAGTTTGCTATCGCAAAATCTACGATGATTGGGTAGAAGAAGTGGTACAAATTAACTTACCAACAGCTTATGGGGATTTTAAAGCTTACGGCTTTGTAGATCGCATAACAGGTAAGGAACATATGGCCCTTGTAAAAGGCGATATTCAGAAAGCAGAAGAGGTACTTGTGCGTATGCATTCAGAATGTCTCACAGGAGATGTACTTGGAAGTCGTAAATGTGATTGCGGGGAGCAGCTTCAAGCAGCACTTGGGCAAATTGAAAAAGAAGGTTGTGGCATCATCCTTTATTTACGTCAAGAAGGCCGTGGCATAGGGCTCATGAATAAACTAAGAGCTTACAAATTACAAGAGCAAGGCATGGATACAGTAGAAGCTAATTTACATTTAGGATTCCAAGATGATTTAAGAGATTATGCTATAGGGGCTAAGTTATTACATATGTTAGGGGTACAAAAAGTAAGGCTCCTAACCAATAATCCCCGTAAAATATCAGGTCTTGAGCAATATGGCATAGCCATTACAAAGCGTGAACCATTAGAGTTACCAGCCAATAAAAATAATATATTTTACATGCGTACAAAACGTGAAAAGTTAGAGCACATTTTAAGTTTATAGCATTTAAAAATGAAATAATCAATAGATAATGGAGGGATTTAAAAATGCATAAAATAGAGGGAAACTTAGTTGCACAAGGATTAAAAATAGGGATTATCGCAGCCAGATTTAATGAATTTATCGTTGGCAAATTAGTAGGTGGGGCATTAGATGGGCTCACAAGACATGGTGTTAATGAAGAAGATATTGATTTAGTTTGGGTACCAGGTGCTTTTGAAATTCCACTAGTAGCTAAGAAGATGGCACAAAATGAAAAATATGATGCAATTATTTGTTTAGGCGCAGTGATTCGTGGGGCAACACCTCATTTTGACTATGTATGTGCTGAGGCTTCTAAAGGCATTGCTTCTGTTTCATTAGAAACACAAAAACCAGTAATCTTTAGCATTTTAACAACAGAAAATATTGAGCAAGCCATTGAAAGAGCTGGTACAAAAGCAGGAAATAAAGGGTATGATGGGGCTGTTAGTGCCATTGAAATGGCTAATTTATTAAAGCAGCTTTAATGCAGTGTAAGAGGCTCAAGTATTAGATTGATTTAATAAAACATAAAAAAGCTAAGAAAGTAGATCCAGATGGATAGTAACTTTCTTAGCTTTTTTATATTTTACAAGTAAGCGGAGCATGCTAAAATAGCTTATATTCATGAGAAGTTTAACTTATGGAGAGACTTAAGAAAGGAGAAAATAATGAAGCGACTAAAAATATTAGGCATGATGCTTTTATGTGCTTTAGTGTATATAGGGATACAAAGTCTATGGCCTATAGGATGCCCTATTCAATATTTGTGGCATGTGCCTTGCCTGGGTTGTGGGATGACGAGAGCATGGCAAAGTGTGCTGCATGGCGATTTTAAAGCAGCTTTTTATTTTCATCCCTTGTTTTTCACAGTGCCTTTTATGGCAGGGGCACTTATATGGGGGGATTTATTGAGCATAAGATTTAAAAAGAGATTTTGGTTGATAATTGCAGTCTTATATATAGGAACATATTGTGTACGTTTTATAAATTATTGATAGGTAGATAGAGGGGGGCTGACGAAATGTATATATTATTGGGAATTGGCATGTGTATTGTGGGGGCAATCAGTATATTTGCGCCCAAAGTAGGGTGGTATTTAGATTCAGGATGGAAGTATAAAAATACAGAGCCTAGTGACTTTTATATAATCATGAGTAGATTTGGAGGAGCACTTACGCTGATTATTGGCATTGGTTTAATGCTTTGTCAAATAAGTAGTGGTATAGAAGGAATAGACCAGGCCAAGCAAAT
>USPX01000356.1 GCA_900556665.1 uncultured Eubacteriales bacterium | reverse complement strand
GTTAGTAGGCTCATCTAATATCAGTACTTCGCAGCCACCTCGAATCATTAAAAGCAGCTTAAGTTTCATACGTTCTCCCAAACTTAAATCACCTACATACTTATTTAAACTATTTTCACCAAATCCCATTTGTGCTAAGGCCGTACGGATTTGCGCTCTTTCTCTTTGACTTGTCACTTCAAATAAATCTAATAGCTTTACTGACTCTTCTAAATCTATAACCTTTTGGCTAATGTAACCTAGCTTTCTTTCTTTAGATAATTTTAGTTCCCCTTCTATTTCTACTTCTCCTAGTAAGGCTTTAATAAGTGTCGTCTTTCCACAGCCGTTCTTGCCATATATCCCTACTTTTTCCCCACGTTTAATATAAAAGGAGCTTTTCTCAAACAATAACTTTTCCCCATATGCCTTCTTAATTTCCTTGGCTGAGACGATCATCTCTCCATGCTTTTGAACCTGACCTACTTCAAATAAGACTTTGATTTCTTCTTCTGGCCTTCCATCACTGTTAAATTCAATCTTTTCTAGCCTTTTAATGCGGGATTTAATGGCCTTATCCATTTTCTTTGCCTTCATCCTATTGTGCTCTTTACCCCCAAATTTATTGCCTGTTAAAATCGCATTTTTTCTAGAATCCCTGTGTGCTTTATTTGACCATGTTCTCAGCTGTTTAATCTGATTTTGAATTTCTCCCTTTAACCTTTCTTCTTCTAAATACTTATTTAGGGCTATTTCATATTGCCTTCTCTTTTCTTCACGATACCAAGAGTAATTGCCCTTGTAAATTTTATTCTCTCCTTTATCAATTTCTATAATTTGAGTGACACATGAATCTAAGAAATAGCGGTCATGGGAAATAACTATCACCGTGCCCTTAAAGGCTTTAAGCTGCTTTATGAGCCATTTAAGCCCCTCATAATCTAAATGATTAGTTGGCTCATCTAATATCAAAACATCCTTTTTTGTATATAAAAGCTCGGTGAGTACCTTCTTTGTTTCTTCTCCCCCACTTAAAGTAAGCTGGGCATTTATTTCTCCTCTCTCTTGTGTCATATAACCAATTTGTAAATCCTTGTCTGACCACATACATTCTCCTGATGTGGGTTCTAATCTGCCCATTAGAATGTTAATTAAAGTTGTTTTTCCACAACCATTATCCCCTACGATCCCTATTTTTTGTCCTTCATAAACTTGAAAGTTAATATGCTTTAAAACCTGTCTATCTCCATATTCTTTACTTATATTTTTACATTCGCATAGCATTGCCATAAAATCATCCTCCATTTTAAGGCACTTCCTTGTCATGCAACACTTAAATTTACATATAAAAAAACTGTAAATGCTAAGCACTTACAGTCACTTTACTTAAATCCGCTCTTTTAATAGCGCAGCACACCTATAAACTTATAGGTAGTTTCCTGCACTTATGTGATATAAGAGTTTCTTAGAAAATGACTGTTAATATTTCACAAACTTAATTTTTTGCACAACAAAAAAAGATACCTCTTTAATTGTTATTTAAAAATCTCATTAAGCGTGAATAGTAAACATGTCATTCTCCTTTCTTATATGCATCAATTTTCTATATCTTATAATATTTTTTAACCTTTTTCAAGACTGAATTTTTATTCCTTTTTAGTCCCCTTATACCTTTTTGTACATACTATATAGTAGCGTATATTTTAATACAAAGAAAGAAGGTTGAACTATGCTCCATGTACAACAAGCCGAAGATAATAGCAAGGGCACTTTAGCTGATGTAATTGGTTGGATTGATTTTGGCACACAGTTTAAACTCTGTAAAGATAATCGTACGATGGCTGTAACCAATTCACTCCCTGGTAATTATACAATTTCTTTTGATATCAGGTTAGATGCCAAGGGACAATGCTGCTCCAAGATAAGTTTCAAAGGTGCTACTTCATCTATTTGCAAATGTGCCCCTTTTGGTAATACAGCTTATACTGGTATTCCGGGCAAAGTCATTCTCACCACACCAGGTAGCTGTGAACATCACGGCTGCAGCCACGTAACGCTTACTTTAGATAATATCCGTCTTAGAGCACCTAATGGTGCCCCTGTTACTAACTTTTTCATGATTGTAGCTGATGCTGGCATCACTAACTGCTGCTCAGATATTTGGTCAGTGACTGCCACACCTAATCCTTGGGATTTACTTTTTACTATGCCTTCTGTTTGCGGTCATAATAAATGTAATCCTGTTGTCACCAATTTATTCACCCTTACTGTTTCTGAAGTCGGTACAGATACAGACCCTTGCGAAACTGCTGCCAATGCATTTATCACCCTTTCACCTACTAGACTCCTTGCTGAAGCTGATATTAGTGATGATGATTCTGCTGCCTTCGCCTTTGGCATCGTCATCCCAAAGGAAGCTGCTGAGTACGTTTCTGATGCCGATACAGTTTGTCATCGTCAGCTTAACTGTGTTAAAGAAGACACAACTATTTTATTTCATCTTCCAATTTGCTCTCCTGATGTCATTACAGCTATTATTTATAATGGTGTACTACACCCATTCAATAGTCAACCCCTTGTTATTCAAGGTAATTTAGGCGCTTATTTATTCTTTAAACAACGCTTGTTATTAGTCACACGGGAAAACATCCCTGTTCCTGAATTTGATACTTTTATTTTACGTACCAATCGCTCTGAAGATCTAGTTGTCACCTTC
>USPX01000355.1 GCA_900556665.1 uncultured Eubacteriales bacterium | reverse complement strand
TACCTTAACGATTCTTAAAAGTCTATAAAGTATCGGGAGGCTATTTATAGGAGCATTCTGCTTAGGAAAAAGTTTATTCCAAACTATACCTATTTTTAAGAAAGATAAGGTAGCTATGCAATACTTAACTTGCAAGATTTGAGAAGGAGCACAAAAACTATACATATTGTAGATAAATAAAAAGTCCAGTTATTAAGAAGTTTAATAACTGGACTTTTTATTTATCTAATCTTGATTTTTTATGTAACTATCTTAACCTATGCTTCATTATTCTGGTCTTCCCCCTCTAACACTTAAATCAAGATCAAGATTAGAACCATCACTGTTATACACATAAAAACTATACTTTCCAGTACCTGAATCACCTATAAAATGTTCATACTCTCCCTTTGAAATTAATTTCCCCTCGGCATCATATTGGGCTGCTGGAATAATAAACTGTGGATACGACTGCCTCCCATGATCACTGCTGGCAAATTTGGTAACGCTACAAGTAACAGGCACTTTTGAGAAATTTTCAAAAGAATAACCTACATAACTCGTCACAAAATCAATCACAACCTTATCATCCCCATCATTCCCAAAGTGATGTTCATATATAGCCTCCTGCTCAGCCATGTTTGCATAAGGATCTATTCTAACACCCTTAGAATTATAAGTCTTAGGCTCTAAAGTATCCTTTATCACCATTCCCACTAAAAATATCATGCAACAAATTATAAATCGTTTTAAAGTCCTATTTAATTTCATATCTATCTCCTTTTCCACCCCCTATATTACCATAACTCCATAACTTTTACCTACTCCTTACCTTATAGTCGAACCCAGTCAGTCATCCCCCGCCCCCATCTCGGCAGGCGAGACTATTAAGTAGTCCGTAAAGAAGCCGAGGGATTATACGCACCGTAAGCTACATTCCCCACTTAACACTTTTTAACTTGTTATTGCCTTTTAGTAAATGTGATGAGCATATTATCTACTTCCTTTTTTAACAGTAGTTAGATAATATATAAAGCAACTTATTTTTCAACTTCACTTTTTTAATATACATTAGATTTGATACTACTTAATATTAAAAAAGGAGTAGGACATTCGCCCCCACTCCTTTGACTTAATAAATTATTTTTCTATTTTTTATATACAACCGAAGTACAACTTATTATTATTGATACAAAAATAGGTTGTATAAAATCAATCTCTAACCTATTTGAAATAAATATATCATATAAAATAGAAACACTATAACATATTAAAAATGTCTTCATGAAATTCCATGCTATATTTTTCAAATTTCTTTTTTTATTCTTTATATCCGCTTGCATAAACTTTATCAAATGTATATCCTAAATAATCTGTATAATCTTTCTTTCCATAATACCATGTATCCCATTTTGATGCAACAACCATAGATGGAACTACAGCAGATGTTCTTTGTGAATATGTTTGCTTATAATATACAATAGGAATTAAATCATCAACTATTTTACCTGCTATAGAACCTGCTGCTGCTGCAAGACCACCTGTAACACCTCCAGATAAACCTGCAATATAAATTATTACAGCTGTTACTCCTGATACTGTATAATTCTTAATTTTTGTATTGCCCTTTATAGTATCACTAACCCATGGTGATACAGGTCCACCATTATATGATGCTCTAGACATATTTGATATTGTTTCAGTAGGCATTTCAAGTGTTTGCACTTCCGTTGACACTTCGCCATCTACCTCTGTATTAAGAGTTAATACTTGACCATTTGATACTGTTAACGTTTGATTCGCATATTCTACAAAATTTCCTTCATCATCTTTTTGGTAAATTACGCTATCTACTCTATCAAAATTATCACTAGCATTTTCTACTACTTTATAAGTAATTCCATTACTTTCATATATGTATTCTAGATGCTTACTTCCAGGTTGACCTACCAAATATGTATAATTAGTTTTTTCTTCTGATAATGTACTTACAGTTTCACTTAATACGCTTGGATTATGATTAGTTTGAGCCATTACAGAAGCTACTGACCCCATACTCATAGTAGATGCTAATGTAAATACAGTTATTTTTCTTAATGTTGATTTTCTCAATTTATGTACCTCTCCCATTTAAAATCCCATTTATATTTTATTTTGAATATTATAGATTGCAATCACATTCATTAAATCAATATTGATAATTTATTTTAAACCAAATTTTCACATTATTAAACCCTAAATCAAGAAAAAAAATATTAAATTTATTTTTAATCATTAAAAGAATTTTAATAATTTAACTTTATTTGTACTTATCCCTATACTCTTTTAATGCTTGAGCTAATAAATCACCCATTCTAAAGTTTACACTGTGCTTCTTAGCAAACTCTTTGAACTCTTCCCACACTACCTTGTTGCTACGTGCTGAAATCATTACATTCTCCCTCTGTGGTAACTCAATCCTTATAAATGTACTACCATCTGTATGACTCAATACCCGCTTACCATCGCTCTCTATGTAACCCAGTTTTTTCAATGCTCTTCTTAGTTTATCAGTTGCACTATAACCGACCTCTGCATACACGTCTTTTACTGCTCTACCATCTTTCATAAGTTCAAGTGCTTTGATGAGCTTAGACCTTCTTAACATTACGGAGTTAGTAGCTGTAGGTGAGTGTACGCCCTCCTTGCGCCCCTTACCCACTACTTACCCTATAGTCGAACCATCCTTCTT
>USPX01000354.1 GCA_900556665.1 uncultured Eubacteriales bacterium | reverse complement strand
ATTAAAATCAGCTAATGCGACAGCTCCTTTTATTTTTATAGGCTTAGCGGGGGACTACGCCATCTACTCTACACTTCTTGATTCCATCTTGGTCCATGTAGATAAATCTACAGATGTTATCATTTGGTTAAATGTAGTAGTAACACAATTAGATAGTTTATTGTATGATTTTATTATAGCTACTATATTTATTTTTAAAATATCTTTTACTTAAAATGATTTTTTTTACTACATAATATGTCTTTATTTATATATGTAACTTTCCTTTTACTTCAAAAATAAAAGTTATATGCTATATTTATTGAAATATTTCTTTATGTGTTTGTTCAATTTTCTTTTTACCACCTAATATATCTTCATAGTAAACCCTCAATATTTCCCCTACACTCCATGCTTGTGCATAACATCCTCTTGCAAGATGTGGCGTATCTCCATCAAATATCTCTGCAATAGTACCTAAACATTGATTTTCTAAATCTACTTCTTGATCACTTATAAGACTATCTACAAATTCTATTGCCTCTTTACTATAATGATTAACTTTACAATAAGCTGTAAAGAATGCACCTATAGGAAATCCCCATGTTGTCCCTTGATGATATGCCATATCTCTATCAAATAGTTTTCCTTCATAAGTTGCATGATAATCTGGATGATTAGGTGATAAACTTCTTAGACCATATGGTGTATATAATTCTTCAAAAACTTTACGTACAACACATTGAGCTCTTTCTTCAGAAAGCATTGTAAATGGCAATGATACAGCCCATATTTGATTAGGTCTAATGGTTGCATCCCCACCCTTCTCATCTACTACATCATATAAACATTTTTCTGACGCATTCCAAAATGTTTTATTAAAGGATTCCTTAACCATTTCTGCCAATATTTCATATTCTCCCTTTGCTTTTCTCTCAAATTTCTTTTCAAAAAAGCTCATTATTTTTAGGGCATTATACCATAATGCATTAATCTCTACAGGCTTACCGTGTCTAGGTGTTACGACAATATCATTTACTCTTACATCCATCCAAGTCACCTGATCTAATCCTGAACCTGCCCAAATCAAACTATCCTCTGTCATATGTATTGAAAAATGTGTTCCTTCTTTATAGGCATTAATAATCTTTTTTAAATATGGATAAATTTCTTCTTCAACAAATGTAATACTTTCTTCTGTACCACTATACATTAAGTAACTATATGTAGCATGTATAAACCATAATGATGCATCTACTGTATTATATAGAGGTTCACCTTGACTACTTGGGAACATATTAGGTATTAATCCATCCTTTTCATACAACACAAAACTCTTTAATATTTCTTTTGCATCTTCAAAACGTCCTGTTACTAATGTAAGTCCAGTAAATGCAATCATGGTATCTCTTCCCCAATCTAAAAACCAAGGATATCCCGCCAAAATAGTTTTACTATTTATTGAATCTCTTTGAACAATAAAGTGATCTGCTGCAATAGGTAAATACTGTGCTATTAATCTCTTATCATCGAATGTATTTCTAAGTTTATTTATACGCTTCGCTTCACTATTGAACACCTCTTGAGGATCTATCTTTTCATTTTCTAAGGTACATACAATATAAATCGTCTTCTTTTCATAAGGTGCCATTTGTATTTGATAACTTCCCGGCTTATAAAGTTGCTCCATATAAGAATCACCAGTTGTTTTATCTATATTATAAAATACATTATCTGTAATTATTTCTTGTTCTTTAAACTCACCTTCTGTACTCCATAAATGAATATGTATATTTCTATTATATTGCGGTATAAATTCTAATTCTGTATTATGATTTTCCTCTTGTCTCTTAAACTTCTTTTCAAAAATTAGATTATCCTCTTTAGAACATTCTCCTGGATTTCTACATACTAAAAATGGTGTAATACTTAATACACCCTCCTTACTATTATTAGAGATATCATAGCGAACAATCACTGTATTTTTCTCATACTCTAGGGCTATATGCTTATCAATTATTGCCCCATTAATCATATAACGATAATGTGGTAGCCCATCATATGAAAAGCTTTGTTGATTTTGATACCCTTCAACTATCTCTTTTTCATATTTAGTTGTTGTTAAGGGATGACTTATCCCTTCATAAGTAACGCTTTCCTCTAGCTTGTTTAATATCATATAACGTTCCTCAGGTGAAGTTAAACACGCTACTAATAAGCCTTGGTATTTCCTATTATTTGCACCTATTACTGTAGAACCTGCAAATCCACTACGACCATTCGTAATGAGCCATTCTCTTTCTATTCCTCTTTCATAATTAATCCAATCTCTTTTTCCATATCTCATCATATTTTTCCCTTAAATATATTTTTTTATGAAGTAAAAAATATGTACTAGCTACTTTCATTATAGCACTAAATCACCTTAAGCGGAATCGTTACCATATAGGGTTGGGGGAGTTGTGCTTCTTAATTACTCCACCGGTAGATTAAGAAGCACAACTTCCCAATCTCGTTAAAACATAACTTCCTATATTTTTCCCTAAAACGAAAAAAAACACCCTTTCCGGGTGTCTTCCTTATACTATCAAAAACAAATACTACAAGTTATTTAACCTGTTTTGTTAGGTCAAACCCTCGAACCGTTAGTATTGGTCACCTGAACACATTACTGTGCTTACAGCTCCAACCTATCAACCTCATAGTCTCTAAGGGGTCTTACTCCTTTCGG
>USPX01000353.1 GCA_900556665.1 uncultured Eubacteriales bacterium | reverse complement strand
AAGTATTTTTAATTCAGTTTTTAAATATTGCAGGAACAGGTCCAATTTTTGGGGCGATTAGTGGTGCATTATTTGGACCAGTAGCCTTTTTATGGATCACTTTTGGAACCATCTTTGCAGGTGGGGTACATGATTATTTATCAGGTGTAATTTCTATGAAACATGATGGGACATCTGTTTCAGAATTAGTAGGTCTATATCTCGGAAATAAAATGAAAATCATTATGAGGATTTTCTCTGTAATACTTTTAATCCTTGTAGGAACTGTATTTGTAAGTTCACCAGCAGGATTATTGTCTAATATGACAGGTAAATCAATGGCCTTTTGGACAACACTTATTATTGTGTATTACATTGTAGCCACTATTTTGCCTGTAGATAAATTAATTGGTAAGATTTATCCTTTATTTGGAGCAGCACTTTTAGCTATGGCAGTAGGATTATGTGGTGCAATGATTATTGGTCACGTAAATGGCACTATGCCAATGATGGAATTAACACTTAAAAATTTACATCCATCAGGATTAAATGTATTTCCATTTTTATTTACAACAATTGCTTGTGGTGCATTAAGTGGTTTCCATGCCACACAATCACCTATGATGGCACGTTGTGTAAGACGTGAAAGCGAAAGTAAACGTATTTTTTATGGTTCAATGGTTGTAGAAGGTATCGTTGCTTTAATCTGGTGTGCAGTAACAATTGCATTTTTTGGTGAAACTTCAGCTATTGGTGAAGCATTAACTGCTGGAGGCGGTGCTTCGGGAGTTGTAAATATTATTTCTAAAGGACTCTTAGGAAAAGTGGGAGCAATACTTGCAGTATTAGGCGTTGTAGCTTGCCCTATTACAAGTGGTGATACAGCTTTTAGAAGTGCAAGACTTACTATTGCAGATGCCTTTAAGATTAAACAAGAAGGTTTAAAAAATCGCTTTGTTTTAGCAGTTCCTTTATTTGTAATTTGTATTGGGCTTACTCAAATTGATTTCAATATTATTTGGCGTTATTTTGCATGGTCTAATCAAACTTTAGCAACAATCTTCTTATGGACAGGTTCAGCATTTTTAATCAAAAATAAAAAGAATCATTGGATTACTACAATTCCAGCCACATTCATGAGTTATGTTGTTACTGCATATATTTTACAAGCTTCAGAAGGATTCGGTTTAAACTCTACAGTATCTAATATGGCTGGTATTATTGGAGCTGCATGTATTTTTGGTTTCTTTATGAAAAAAGTAAAACAAGCACATGAATAATTCATAATTTAAATAAGCTTAGTATAAGTTAAGTAAAAGTTCTAAGGTATATATAAGAAGGCTCATTAGGGAAAGAAGATTCCTAGTGAGCCTTTTCGTTATAACTGAGCTAATAACTCTTTTAAAAGCTTTAGCCCTTTTTCATATTCAGATAAAGGATGGGCAGAAATAAGGGAGAGGCGAATAGCATTTGGAATAGGTGTATTAACCACTACAAAGCGATCAGCAGAATAAACTTGAAGCCCCTTTTCATAAGCTTGTTTCTCAAATAAAGCAGGGTGCAAATCTTTAGGTAAGGTAAGCCAACGAATAGGGCTATAAATATTCCCCTTAGTTTCTAAGTTAGGACAGATTTTATCAAATAATAGATTACGTTCTTCTAATTCCTGGGTGCGTAGGGTGCGTATTTGGGTAAAATGGTCTGAGAGCAACAAACGTGTGAAAAGTTGGGTCATAAGGGCTGGTGAGGTAATATGCATAGCATAGAGACATTCCCAGATTGGTGTATAAAACTGGGTTGGCACATGCATAATCGCAAGTCTAAGACCTGGAGATAAAATTTTAGAAACACTGGAAATAAAAATGCCATATTCAGGTGCAAAAGAAGTAATAGGTGGCAGTGGCTTAGGTGAAAATAAAGTATAAATCGCATCTTCTATAACAGGGAGATGATATTTTGTGCAAAATTCACCAATAAACTGACGTGTCTTTAAATCCATTATCTCAGAGGTAGGATTATTGGCATCAGGGATGAAATAAAAGCCTTTGATATTATGATTTCTGTAGACATAATCTAGGGAATCAGAGGTGATTTTCCCATCAAAAAGTGGAAGAGGAAGAAGCTGTATACCGAGAATTTTAGCAGCAACTTTAAGGCCAGGATAAATAAGAGGTGTAGTAGCTATGCGATCACCTTTGTTAAATAAAGCAGCTAGTGTAGTAAAGATACCATTTTGAGAACCGTTACAATAAACGATTTGAGCTTTATTTGGCATTAAACCAAAGTAATTTAGCCATTTACAGGCTGCTTTAAGCTGAAGGTCGTCATAATCTACAGTGCCATATTGAAGGAGCTTATAGAAATCAGGTTCACAGGTCATTTGGCTTAAATAGTTAGAAACAAGCGCATTAATATCTGGATTAGGTAATATAGCGCCCATTTCTATAAGGTGTTTGCTTGGTGTATTGAGAAGAAGTAGTTTCTTGGAAGCGGCATCAGAAGCAACATAGGTGCCTTTACCGACAGTGCTACAGATAATGCCGCTTTGTTCACATAGCTTGAAGGCTCTAGTAATTGTACTAAGATTAATATCTAAGTAGTCAGCAAGCTCTCTTTGGGGTGGCAATTTAGTGCCAGGAATAAGCTTACCGTTTAGGATATCTTCTTTTAACTGAGTGGCAAGTTCAATATAAATGGGTGTATTTGTTTTCTTAAGGCATGGTTTCCAACTCATAGGATAG
>USPX01000352.1 GCA_900556665.1 uncultured Eubacteriales bacterium | reverse complement strand
TACAAGATCAGAAAAGAATCACCAATTAGAAGATGTAGATACACCAAATATGTTTAGAGAGTTTTACCCATATAATGAAATTCCAAAAGTTGCATTTAATGATTTACATGTACCTATGTGTGTTCCAGATGATATTTTCATTACAGATACAACTTTTAGAGATGGTCAACAATCAAGAGCACCTTATACAACAGAGCAAATTGTTGAGATTTATAAAATGCTTCACAGATTAAGCGGGCCAAAAGGTATTGTAAGACAAAGTGAATTCTTTTTATATAGTGAGAAGGATCGAAAAGCTGTAGAAAAATGTATGGAACTAGGTTATGACTTCCCTACAATTACATCTTGGATTAGAGCGTCTGAAAAGGATTTTGAGCTTGTTAAACAAATGGAAATCAAAGAAACTGGTATTTTAGTAAGCTGTTCAGACTATCATATCTTCCACAAATTAAATATGAAACGTTCTGAAGCAATTGCCCATTATACAAAAGTTATCAGACAATGTATTAATCAAGGCATTATTCCTAGATGTCACTTTGAAGATATTACAAGAGCAGATATCTACAATTTCGTTGTACCATTTGCAAGAGAGCTTATGAAAATTAGTGAAGAAACTAAAATGCCTATTAAAATTCGTGCCTGCGATACAATGGGATACGGTGTAAGTTATCCTGGTGCTATGATTCCAAGAAGCGTACCTGGTATCATGTATGCCCTTCATCAATATGCCGGTGTACCACATGAATGGATTGAATGGCATGGGCACAATGACTTCTATCGTGCAGTAGCTAACTCAACAGCAGCATGGCTTTATGGTTGCTGTGGTATTAACTGTTCATTATTTGGTATCGGAGAAAGAACAGGTAATACACCTCTTGAAGCTATGGTAATGGAATATGCACAAATTAGAGGAACACTTGATGGTATGGATACAACAGTAATTACTGAGCTTGCAGAGTACTTTGAAAATGTTATTGGAGAACATATTCCAGAACGTACACCATTTGTAGGTAAAAACTTCAATGTAACAAGAGCAGGAATCCATGCTGATGGTTTATTAAAAAATGAAGAGATTTATAATATCTTTGACACAGATAAAATCTTAAATCGTCCAGTACGTGTTGCAATTAGTAACACATCAGGTCTTGCAGGTATTGCACACTGGATTAGTGCTAACCCTAAATATGCTAAGCTTAAAGGTATTGATAAAAATGATAAACTTTGCCTTAATATTAAAGCTTGGGTAGATAAAGAATATGAAACAGGACGTACAACAGTTATTAGTGATAAAGAAATGGAAAGTTACATAGATAAATACTTAGAAGAACAAAAATAATTTAAGATTCAATTAAAATCATTCCTTTTAAATAGATGCCCTCCTTTTAATAGGAGGGTAATTTATGTTTTAATATTTAAACTATTTACAATGAGTATAAAAACTTTGTTAATTTGTTATAATTATGATATAGCTAGAAATGGGACAAAAGAATGTTATAATCAGGAGGAATACAAAGTGAATCCAAAGGTAGTAGCAGGAATAACAGGTGTTTGTTCGATTGTTACAGTAGCATTAGTTGTATTAGTATTAATGGGACAGATTACAGTAGACTTAGGAATGTTAGTAGGAGGTATACTTCAAGTTATAAGTGGGCTTATCCAATTATATACGGCCAAACATACAAAGTCAGAAGTTGTTCAAAGAGAAACTTATGGAACATGTAGATTTACACTTATTATTGGAATCGTTATGTTAGCTTTTATTGCCCTTAAAGTTGCACTCATTGCATTAAGAGGTTAAATACATAAGTAAAGGAGACATATTTTAGGAAAAGTTTATCTAAAATATGTCTCCTTTTTTATAGCTAAACAAAAATATATTTAGTATAATTAGAATATATTAAAAAGTTAAATATTTAAACGCATGATGACAAGATTTATAATAAGCAGAAAGGAGTAGAAAAATGGAGGACAAACTTAAAATATTATTAGAAGAAGCTGGCTTTGACGTGCAGGTCATGAAGGAACAAGACAAAATGTTTCATCAAATAAAGGGACTTATTATTAACAATAATTTAAAGTTCATTTATGAATTAGAGGAAGATGGCACTGTAATGATCAGGCAAATTAAAGTAGCTGATGCATATTTGAATTTAGGATATACAACTCGTTTGTTAGAATTTTTAAGTAAGCAAAATGAATATAATGTGATTTTACCGTTTGTAACAACACCGAAGTTATCACATATATGTGATAAGCTAAATATTAAACGTGATGATAGATGTATTGAGAAATATGGATATAATAGTGCGTTTTATTCTATTGCTAAAAATTATGCATTCTATGAAGGTAAGTATGGGCATTATGTTGTAAGAAAATTAGAGAATTAAATACAAAGGGGAGAGAGTATTAATGAAGAGACATGGGAGACTTAGTAAGGTAAAGTTAGATTATCAGCTTATAAGTTTATGTTTAGTAATAAGTATTGTACCTTTGATTTTAGTATATATATTAACTATAAATGGTATAGTAGGGAGTACGAGGCAGTCCATAGGGGAATATTCACAAAAGATTGTTGAGCAGTTTAACTATAATATTGAGTATCAAATTGATTATGCTAAAATTACCATTGCAGATTTGACAACCAATAGTTCCCTAACAAATTATGTACATGATGCATTTAACCTTTCAAATAGTGAACGTGTTAGTTATATGAAAGATATCAA
>USPX01000351.1 GCA_900556665.1 uncultured Eubacteriales bacterium | reverse complement strand
CTAAGTGTTGTTGCACAATGTGCTGCTGATACTAAATTGTCTGTGCCTCCTAATCCTTCAAGGATTAATTGTGCGGTTTTTTTGTAGTCCATGTCATCCTCCTATGTATTTGTGTTATCGATTTCATATGACTTAAAATTAAATGTGTTATTCTACAAATTACTACGTGATTACAATCATAGTTTTTGTATAATAACACTTCTTTTTTCCATGTGTTATCGATTTCATATATCTATATGCATTATATAGTTTTAGAGGGATAGTTGTAAACATCTATTTTTAATCAAATTTTGCATATTACTTTTGTGCATTTTTTACATAATAATTTATTTCTCACACTAATCAGGCCTACTGCAAATAAAAAACAAGGTAAAGAGTTTCCTCTCTCTTTACCTTGTTTTTAGCGTAAACTTTCTCTTACTGCTATTTCAAATCCTAATTTAATTTTTTCACAAGGGATTTGCTCTTGCTGCGCTGCTAAGATTAATCTCGCTGCTTCTTCTCCACTTTTCATATAATAATATTTAATCGATGTCAGCTTAGGTGTTATAACTTTTGCAGCTTGGGTATTTCCTACACCAGCAAAACTTAATGTTTCTAATAGGACTTTGTCAGTTTCTTTCAAATACTCTATAGCCCCTATGGCAATTTGATCTGTGGCACAAATCACCCCATCTAAAGGCACCTTGCTTTCATATAAGACTTTCATCTTCTCAAATCCAGAATCCATAGAGAAGCTACCTTCTTGAATATATTCTTTTGAAAGGACTACCCCATTTTCTTTTAATGCCACCTAATCGTCTATTTTCCCCTGCTGCTTGGTCAGCCGTTGTAACACCTATATATGCCAAATGGGTATGTCCTTTTTTAATAAACATATTGGTTAGTGCATACATAGCCCCAAAGTCATCATGATAAATACAAGTATAACCATCTAGTTCCTGACCCACTATAATAATAGGTACTTTAATGGTCTTTAACACTTCATGATGTTTCGGTGTTAAAATAGTTGCTACAAATATAATCCCATCTACTTGTTTATTTTTAAAGAGATTCAGATATTCAATCTCCTTTTCTAAGCTTAAATCTGTATTTCCTAATAACACATTATACCCAGATTTCCCAAGCTGCATACTAATCCCTTGTACAATGCTGCTTACTGCTGCAGAACTGATTTTAGGTAAAATTACCCCGATAACATTGGTTTTATTGGTACGTAATGTTTTTGCATAAGTAGATGGCACATATCCTGTCTCATCAATTACCTTTTGTATTTTTGCTCTAGCTTCTTCACTGACATAACCTTGATTTAAGAATCTAGAAACAGTTGCATTAGAAACCCCAGCTAGCTTTGCAATTTGCGTAATATTCATGTCATCACCTTATTATTTTTATATTTCTAAACTATAACTAAGCCTATCATACCCCCTGGAGTTTGACAAGCGATATGGAGGTTTGCAAAATGGCTAACTGGGGGAGTGGCGGGTAATTGGTGAGAGGCTAAGTTCGATAAACAAAGTAACGGTCGAAACTCGCTCGCTCCGCTCACTCACACAGTCTCCCTAAAAACACTTTGTTTATCTCACTAAGCCTCTCATCCAATTACTCCACAGGTAGCCTCTAACCCACCACTCCCCCAGCTTCATATTTGCATATCTGCCTGGAACGAAGAATGCTGAAGCATACTTTACAAGATTAAAAAGAGAAAATCATGCCTAATGGGACTATAAAGAAGAGTTAATGTATTTATTTTGCCTGTAGGTATAGACTTTAATTTATTTTGAGTTTTGTTTGTACTTAAATGTAGTAATGAATTAATATATACGCTTTGATTATCTTCACCAAGCCTCTCATCCAATTACTCCACAGGCAGCCCCTAACACCACACTACCCCAACTTTGCATTTGGATACCTCCCCGGAACGAAGAAGGCTGAAAACATATCTTATAGGATTGATGAGCGAAAAGCATAGCTTATGGGACTAAAAAGAAAAGTTAATGTATTTGCTTTGACTGTACATATATACTTCAATTTATTTTAAGTTTTGTTTGTACTTAAAAAAGGAATCAGTTGGGAATTATCTTAAAGCTCCAACTGATTCCTTTTATGATGTTTTTTAGAGTTTTATTTTATTAGTTTTTTGTGCTTACTAATATGAGTATTCTTCGTTTGGCCTTACACAGAAGTAATCGCCGTAGTCGACTTCGAAGAGGGGTCTAGGGATATTTCCTGGGTGTAGGTTAAATTTGAAGAATTGGGTTTTTACGCCGGCATAGGAAAGGTCGCCTTGTAAGATGTCCCCATATACTTTGCCGTCTTTGAAGATCATCTTGCGGTAGTCTTTGCCTCTAATGTCTACGATTTCCTCATAGGTATCGTCTGGCTTAATAGGTGTGCCTAATGATAATGTAGCAAGGTCGGAGAAGTACATTGTATTTTTAGCTGCGAAGTAATCTGTCATGTAGATTTCATTACCTGCCATATTATTTCCAGCTACTATGCCTTCTTTTCTGGCTTTACGTCACCTGCACCATAGACATCTCTTGTATTGGTTTCCCCTTTGGCATTGATAATAAGTCCAAAGAAGTCGCATTCAATGCCGGCTTTCTTAATCATTTCTACATTTGAACGTACGCCTGTGGCTACAATAATCAGCTCACAAGGTACCACTTCTCCTGTATTTAAAAGAAGTCCTGTAGGATTATTATTTTCATCCACCTCAACCTTTTGTGCAGCAACACCTAATTTAATGTCTACCCCTAATTTGGTA
>USPX01000350.1 GCA_900556665.1 uncultured Eubacteriales bacterium | reverse complement strand
TGCTGCAGCTGGTATAAGCCAGCTAAATCCAAAGCTACTTAGTGGCAAGAAGCTTAAAATCTCATTGCCCATGAGCTTACTGCCTTCTTCTACAACTACAATAATCAGTGTTACATAAACTGGCAAGCCATAAACAATAGGTCTTGGACTTTTTTCAATTAAACTGATGATAACAAACACAATAATCAGTGGATATAAAATATTAAGCGCTGGGCCTGTAATACCGATAATACGGTCTACTCCCATAGAAGCAATAAATATACTGATTAAACAAGTTACTGTCGCCACAATTGGATAGAGTTTCTTGTTATTAAATAAATCTGAGAAATAAGTAGCTGTGGTCATGGTAAGCCCTATAGACGTTGTTAAACAGGCAATGGTTACAGCTATGGCTAGTAAAATACTGCCCCAAGAACCGAGTATTTGACTTGCAAGCATCGTAATGAGCTCAGTCTTTTCCATATTTCCTGCAATATGACCTGTATGTGTCCCTAAATACATTAAGCCACCATAAATAATCCCAAGTCCTATGACAGCCACTAGGGAAGATTTTAATGTGACGCCAATAATCTCATCCCTTTTTTCATAACCTCTTGCACGAATACTACTCACAATAATATTTCCAAAGCAAACCGCACCTAATGCATCCATAGTTTGATAGCCTTCAATCATAGCCGTTGCAAATACGCTTGGCATACGATTGCCTGTAATCGGTCCAATAGGCACTAAAATCCCTTTAATGATTAAGATTAATAAAATCACTAATAACACAGGCGTTAAAAATCGCCCAATTAAATCAACAATAGCACTTGGTCTTAATACTAAGGCTAAGTTAATTGCAAAATATATGATAATCACAATAAGTGCATTTAAGTTCGGAAAGAAAGGCCTAATGCCTATTTCATAAGTTGTGGCTGCTGTTCTTGGGATAGCTAAGAAAGGCCCTAAACTTAAAATCAAAACAGTCATTAAAATCACAGAAAAAACCTTGCCCACTTGATGGGTAATATGACTAAACTCGCCTTCTGCCTTAGCCGTTGCCATAATACTCAGTAGTGGTAAGCCAATTCCTGTAATCATAAAGCCTATTAACCCTTGCCAATAATCTGTGCCAATCATCCTCCCTAAATAAGATGGAAAGATTAAGTTCCCTGAACCAAAAAACATGGCAAAGAGAGCAAAACCTACAGTCCATATATCCTTTGTTTCACGCTTTTCTTTCATAATAAACTCCTTAACATTCTTTTTCCTTAGAATGTCCAATTCAGTGTTTTTCATGTATAAGCGTATATTCTCCTATTACCCAATAGATGATTGGTTTATGTTTTAACTTATTTCATAGGTATTAGTAAGCAAGAATTTCATAGCCTTCCTCTGTAACAACTACAGTATATTCCCACTGTGCTGAAGGCTGACCATCTCTTGTATAAATGGTCCAGCCATTTTGACGGTCCATTTTAATGTGACTTGA
Organism: uncultured Eubacteriales bacterium; assembly: GCA_900556665.1. Next base: position 1,300 of record USPX01000350.1, on the reverse strand, counting down.
GCCCATATTCACCATAGGTTCAATGGTAAACACCATACCTGGTACCATAATCATCCCTGTATCTCTTTTAGCCACATAGCTTACAAATGGATCTTCATGCATATCCAGTCCTACGCCATGCCCACCAATGTTTCTCACCACAGAAAAGCCTTGACTTATGACATATTCATGAATAGCTGCCCCCATATTGCCCAGTGGCTCCCACGGCTTCACTGCTTTAAGGCCTACTTGTAAACTTTCCTTAGCCACTTCTACTAAACGCTTGGTTTCAGGTAGCACCTCACCTAATGAGATCATTCTTGAAGAATCTGAGAAATAGCCATTATAAACGGTTGTAATATCTACATTCACAATGTCTCCTGCTTTTAAGATATCCTTCTCTGACGGAATTCCATGGCAAATCTGATCATTAATTGAGGTGCAGCTACTCTTAGGGAATCCTTGGTAATTCAGTGTACCTGGAATACCGCCAAACTCCTTGGTCTTTTGATAGACCATTTGGTCAATTTCTTCTGTTGACATCCCAATTTCCACATGGCTGACGACATAATCCAGTACAGCTATATTAATCTTCCCACTTTCTCTAATACCATCTATTTGTCCTTTTGTTTTAATAATCTTCTGACTTGGAACAATATAACCACGTCTTTTAAACTCCTTTATTCTTTCATCAAATCTTTTATTCTCTAATTCAGTCATTTTGACACCCTCTTTATATCTATTTCATTTTACATTTATTTTGACTTTATATTTAATATACTCCTTTTTAAGACATAAAAAAAGGAGATTGACTCATCATACGTCATCTCCTTTCTTTATATACATTGCTTTGGGAATCACTTAAACTTTAGGGGTGTTTTCTTTATAACGTATTATGCTTGTGTTCCATTAATTGCATAAGCTACTGAATTAGCAACATCTACATTAGCAATTTCTGCTGGTGTAGCAAGTTTATAAGCTACTACTATACCTGCTACAGGAATAGTATCAGCACTTGTTAAAGCAATTTGTAAAAGCTTTTTATCAGCGTCTACTTGTCCACTCGTTGTTTTAAGATCAAAATTCACCTGAAGATAACCATTAGCAGAGAATGTAATCTCTTGAGCTGCTGTCACCTTAAAAAGAATTGTATCTGTTGAAAGACCATCATCTTTTTCTTAAATCACCCATAAAAAATAATGCAACCGTACCAGGCCCAGTATGAGCTCCTATAACGGTACCTATATTATTGATGCTGATTTTATCTTTAAGCTGTGGCAGTTTTTCTACTACTAGCTCTGCCACTTTTTTGGCATCTTCT
>USPX01000349.1 GCA_900556665.1 uncultured Eubacteriales bacterium | reverse complement strand
TTATACAATTAAATTATAGCTCACTTTCTTCCACTTTATAATAATTATTAATAATATATATATAATTTTATTAAGATATATATTAAGAAGGGATTTTAATAAAGCAATATGTTGTTGATGCATTTACTGAAAAAGTATTTTCTGGAAATCCAGCTGCCATCTGTGTAATGGACTCTTGGCTAGATGATGATTTGATGATGAAAATCACCATAGAAAATAATTTATCAGAAACTGCTTTCGCTGTAAAAGAAAATGACAAATATAAACTTCAGTGGTTTACACCTGGAGGAGAAATAGATTTATGCGGCCATGCCACACTGGCTTATGCTTATGTTATTATGATAAACGTTATAGAAGATCCTGTATGTGGTTCTGGTCATTGTCATATTGCTCCATACTGGATAAATAAATTAAATAAGGATAGTGTGATAGCATATCAAGCATAAAGACGGGGTGGAACACTTTATTGTTCTATGGATAAAGATAAAGTAAAACTTAGTGGAAAAGCTGCTCTTTTTTCTGTAGCTGATATTAATATTAAATAAGTATAATAAAGATAAATAGAGCGAATAAAAAAGTGTTTTATTGAGGTGATTATTAAATGCCAGAATTGAAATTTGTATTAGCACAAAAAGAAGATCTAGATATTGTAATGTCCATATTTACAGATGCTATTAATGAAATGAATAGCACAGGTATCTACCAATGGGATAGTATATATCCAACTAGAAATACACTTGAAGAGGATATAAAAAAGAAGCAATTATATATAGGTATTTATGAAGGAACAGTTGTATCTGCTTATGTACTTAATCAAGAATATGATGAGCAATATGCTAATGGTGCATGGAAATATCCTAACTCCACCTATTATGTAGTTCATAGATTATGTGTAAATCCACGATTTCAAAATAAAGGGATTGGTACATTAACAATGTTGCATATAGAAAATGAAGTTAAAAAAATGGGTGTAGATACAATTCGATTAGATTCATTTACTTTAAATCCATATGCTGTAAAAATGTATGAAAAATTAGGATATTCAAAGGTAGGATTAGCCAACTGGAGAAAGGGTAAATTTTACCTTATGGAGAAAAAGATATAAATACATAAAAAGGATAATCGTACTATTTATATTAATGAAGGTATAATACTACAATTAATATGTATAAGTTGTAAATTTAAATATAGTTCTATTAAATAAAAAAAGTATGGATATTAAATTCCATACTTTTTACTAATTATTATTTTTACTTTAATTTTACTCAGTTCTCAAAGCAGTTACTGGATCTTTTTTTGCTGCTTTTTTGGCTGGAATGAATCCACCAATTAAAGTTAACACTATACTTAAAACAATAAGTAAAATCCCACTACCAAAAGGTAGAGCTGCATTAACAGTATCCGTACCTGTTAGGGTATGAATTATAGAGTTTATCGGTATTAAAAGTAATAATGTTATTCCGATTCCAAGCGTTCCTGAACATATACCTATAATAAATGTTTCAGCATTGAAAACTTGAGAAATATTGTGTTTTGAAGCTCCGATTGCACGAAGTATTCCGATTTCTTTAGTACGCTCCATAACTGAAATATAAGTAATTATTCCTATCATTATTGAAGATACTACTAAAGAAACTGCAACAAAGGCAATTAGAACATATGAAATTACATTTATAATTGTTGTTACAGAAGACATTAAAAGTCCTACATAATCTGTATAAGTAATTTGATATTCTTCATCAACTGATTCGTTGTATTCTTGAATATAATTAGCTATTTCATCTTTATCTTCAAAGCTATCACAATATATATTGATGCTAGATGGTGCATCTAAACTTACAACACCGAAAGTCTTCATATTATCATCATAACTTCCACTAGATATATAATTATTATAAATTGCAAGCAGCGAATCATCATTTAAATTCTGATCTAATCCTGCTGCAAGTTGTGTTTCATCCATTCCCATCATTTGAGAAAAAAGAGCTGGGTTATCTCCATAAGTAGCTTGTAAAACTTCTTTAGCAAGATTAGCTTTTTCACTAACGCCTAAACTAGCGATATATTTCTTAGCGTCTTTGATTTTATCATCATCACTATTAGGAGAAAACTCCATACCGTTTAAAACATTTATATTTTTGCTATCTTTTTGTGATTTTACAACATCACTTTTGTTTGTATAGTCTATTATATAATTTGTTAGGGCTTGAGTATATCCTACAGTACTTGAAATTAAAGTAGTTTCAGTATCTTCTTTAGGACGAACAACACCTGTAACTTTTAGCTCAAGCGCATTTTTAAGTAGTTCTTTTACTTTTGCTTTATCTTCTCCAACATAGTCAAAAGTACCATTATCGTTTTTCACATATAAATCACAATTAGGTATCATATAAAACTTTTGATTTACAACATCTTTATAACTTAACTTGTGGTTATCTAAAGCAACAGTTTCACCAGCGTCTATTTTCTTTATTAATTCATTGTATTCAGATGAAGGTAAAAGTCCAAGCTTATAAAGTGTTGTTGCAGAGATTTCATTATTCTTATCAAGTGCTACAACAAGTTCGTTGTATTTGCGAGGCCATGAACCATATAAAACATCGTAATTATCTGTAATAGTTTTGCTTATTAAATCATCTTTAGTACCTGGTAATAATTCTTTAAAATTATTAGAGCTACCTTGTGTCATCATTGGAGCACCTTGTGGCACAGAATATCTACTGCTATTTTCTAATGTAGAACCATCTGTATTTACAATAGTATCATCAACATCATAA
>USPX01000348.1 GCA_900556665.1 uncultured Eubacteriales bacterium | reverse complement strand
GACATGGACCCTTGTCGCTGGATTTAATAAACAGTGTGACACAATTACAAAATATCTAGGTTTCGCCATATAGTCTCCTTCTCCAAATAGGTTTTTCCTTTAGTATTTGTCTTATTGTGTGAAGTATGCTTATTCAGGCAAAGTACGCCACAAGTATTTTTTTAATTTCTTTTAAAAAGCCCTTGAACTTTCAAATTATGTATGCTATATTTATATAGTAAATCGAACAAATGTTCGTTATGACATTTAAACATAAAATTACCTTAAATTTTTATCAAACAAAGTTTCATAAACAAATATTCCAACAAAAAAATTCTAACGTACACAATGGTGACAGGCGTTCGCTCAAACGATCTGTCACACAAAAAAAGCCAATAGCTTAAGCGGCACTCCCCAAGATAACCTGCTTAAACTATTGGCTTTTTTACTGCTAAATTCTCATTAGCAGTTTTTCGCATTTCTTATTCTGTTTTAGAAACCGCTTCCTTTTTAGATGCTTGTTTAATCTTAGCCCCATATTTTATCAGAAGTGAACGTACATGTTCCCTTTTATAAGTCTTCTTATCCCATATGCTTCTTTTTGAAATAACCTGCTCCTGTACAAGTACTTCAATAGCCTCTTCGTAAGTTGCTTTTCCTGTTAGTTTGCACACCAAGGCAGGCACATTTTTAAGTGACATTAAGTCTTTACGCTTCCACTTGTTAAATTCTAATGCCACCCCTGACTTAATAATCTGACTTACAGCTGCAAATAACAATTCATCTACGGTGTTTTCTACTTCTTCCTCGGTATCATACTGGGTTAAATGATTGGCTTCAATAAGGCTAATTAACTTCTGGGTATAATTAGGATCAGTTGCATAACCAGCTTCATAAATATAAAGACAAGCCTTCTTATAATCCTTTTCTCCAACAACCTTTGCATAGCGGCTCTTACTGGTTAAAAATTTACTATGGTCTGCTATACTCTCTTCCCAGCTATCATACGCTCTAAATCCTGCTGTAATAACTGTTCGATTTTCATCATAATATTCCACCGTTCTTCCTGTCCATACCTTGCCTCGCCAAGTGCCAGATGCCTTGATGCCAAACAAGGCTTTTCCCTCAGTGGCAAGACCGCTATTGCCATCTGCACTTTCTAGTATCGCTTGGGCAATGGTAAGGCTGGCTAAAATATGTGACTTCTTGCTATCTGCCTTGGCTATTGGTGCAATAATTTTGATAAACTGCGCTCTTGTATATGCCATTTTTCACCCTCCATATAGTATTATGGTCAAATCAATGACCTCACTATACTATATGTTGCCTAGTATCAGGCTGTCCCACGTTTTATTTGTAAAATATTTAGTTAAGTTTAACCTCTACGTCGCCAACTATAATCTTTTCAATCTTTCCCTTTATATCAGATTTAACTTTCCTAATTTTATTGTTTCTCCTCATTTCTAATCATTTTCAAAATATTTTTTATATATAAATATAATTTTTATCCTTGTTCTATTTTTATTCTGTCCGATATAATAATTAGTATCTTTTACATTTTTTAACAACATATAACAGCACATTTAAAATGTGCAGAAAGGACTTTAATAATGAACAAACGTATTACTTATTTATTAGCTACTCTATTAGCTACCGGATCATTTTCTACTGTTTATGCTACAGAGACTGATGCATCAGCCGTTCAACTTCATCAAACTAAAGCTGTAGCGACTACAACTGGCTCTGGTATTACTACTGGACCTGCCCTTCAAATCAAACCTTCAGCAGAGGTAATTGTTTCTGCTTATTCAAACACAACTGGTTCAAGCTTACGCCTTAAAGACTTTGATGAGGATTTTGTTGGTATCAAAGTTAGATGGTACTGCCTTTAAAGATCCAAGATATAGTGCCGCTTCTATTGCTTATGCAGTTGATTCTTCTATTAACTTAAAATTAGCTCCTGGCGCTGAGCAGTGGGAACTTACTTATTCTACAGCGATTTACAATGATACAGAATTCTCTTTCTATATCAATACATCTAAAATCGATAAATCATCTATTTCAGATGATATCATCTTTACAATTCCAAAGGCACTTTTAACAACAGATCATGATATAACTGTTAAAATCCCAGTACTTCGTGATAGTTTAACAAAACCTCAAATTTCACTTCAGTCTGGTATTTACTCTTATGGTCAAACTGTAACTTTAAGTTGTGCGACAGAAGGCGCTGAAATTCGTTATACTTTAGATGGCTCTGAGGTAACAGCTTCTAGTCCACTTTATACTGGTAAACACATTATCCTTACACAATCTAGCACTTTAAAAGCTGCTGCTTTCAAAGATGGGAAAATGAGTGAAACAGTGAGTGCAAACTATATTATTAGTACACCAGCCCTTACACCAGATGTTACAGCACAAGTGTCTTCTCACTCTATGACAAATACTTCTGGCTTATATCGCTCTGCTTTTGACCAAGATAGTGTTGTAGTTTTAGTATCTTTCACAGATACAAGCTTTAAAGACCCAAAATATTCAGCTACTTCAGTTGCATCTTCCCTTGAAAGTTCACTTAACTTAAAAGCCAAAAATGCTGATGAAGCTTACAAAATGATTTCAAGCGTTTATATTAATAGTGCGACAGAATTCATGTTTACAATCAACACAAGTGAACTTGATAAATCTTCTATTAAAGATGCACTCACATTTACAATTCCAAAGTCATTATTAGTGACAGAGCAAGATGTAACAGTATATATCCCACTTAAATCTAAGCCATCATCTGGCGGCGGTGGCGGTAGCAGCA
>USPX01000347.1 GCA_900556665.1 uncultured Eubacteriales bacterium | reverse complement strand
CTAAAAAAATCTTATTAAATCAATAAGAATATATAAAAAGACGTCATATTAGTAGCTACTAATATGACGTCTTTTTATATATAAATTTATGTTTTAGTTATAAGACAAATTTTATAATGCGTATGATAAAAGTAACCTATACAAAGTGGAATAGATAGAAAAGTTTATATTTATTTACAACCTTTACACTGAGTGATATAGTGAATATATGTAAAAAAGAACGTAATTTAAGGGATTATAAGAAAAAGACGCGAAAAGTAAGATAAAAATGATTAATAGGCATAGTATTCATATCAATATTTTAATAAAGGGGGATTTTAGGTATGGGAAAATGGATAGATGGTGCAGTATTTTATCATATTTATACATTAGGTTTTTGTGGTGCACCTAGAGAAAATAATGAAGAGGAGTTAGTTGTTAGTCGCATACTTAAAGTGATAGATTGGATTCCACACTTCAAGGATTTAGGTGTTAATGCCATTTATTTTGGTCCTTTGTTTGAATCTACAAGTCATGGTTATGATACCATTGATTATACAAAAATAGACAAGAGGTTGGGAACAAATGATGACTTTAAAACAGTATGTAAAGCCCTTCACGAAGCTGGGATTAAAGTGGTATTAGATGGTGTATTTAATCATGTAGGCAGAGAATTTATAGGCTTTAAAGATTTACAAAAAAATAAATGGAACTCTAAGTATAAGGATTGGTTTCAAAATGTTAACTTTGATGGTAGAAGTCCTTATGGTGATGAATTTTGGTATGAAGGTTGGGAAGGTCATTTTAATCTTGTAAAATTAAATCTTAGAAATCCGGAAGTGGTAAATTATATATTTAATGCCATTGAAGGATGGATTCAAGAATTTGAAATAGATGGCTTAAGATTAGATGTTGCATATTGTATGGACCAAGATTTCTTTAGAGGACTTAGAACTTTTGTAGATAGTAAAAAAGAAGATTTTTGGCTTATGGGAGAAATGGTACATGGGGACTATAGACGATTAGTTGCACCAGATCTTTTAAATAGTAGTACAAATTATGAATGTTATAAAGGCATTTATTCAAGCCATAATGACAAGAACTACTTTGAAATTAATCATTCTTTAAATCGTTTATTTGCTCAAGGTGGCTTATATGAAGGTTTTAAATTATATAACTTTGTAGATAATCATGATGTTACACGTATAGGTAGTATATTAAAAAATAAGAATCACATTGAAAATGTATATACAGTGTTATTTACAATGCCCGGCATTCCTTCTATATATTATGGCAGTGAGTGGATGATAGAAGGAGAAAAGGGAAAAGGCTCTGATGATAATTTAAGACCAGCATTAGAACTAGAGGATTTCGTGCAAAAGGATGATACATTAATTCAGCATATCAAGAAGTTATCAGCAGCTAGAAGCAAGTTAAAGGCATTAAGCTGTGGTGACTATAAACAGGTCGTTGTAAAAAATGAGCAGCTTGTATATGAAAGAAGTTATGAAAATGAAAGTGTATATGTTGCTTTAAATCTTGCAGATCATGAAGAAACTTTAGATTTTAAAGTTAAAGAAGCAGGAGTTTTAGAAGACTATCTAGATGATAAAACGACTTATAGTGTAGAAAAAGATTTTATAAGTATAAAGGTGCCTGCGTGTGCAGCAAAGGTATTAGCACCAAAGAAAGAAACTATATAAATTTATAAGATCATTAAAGGGCTCCTAATTATTAGTCAAACTAAAAAGTAGCTAATAATTAGGAGCTTAAAGTTTAAGGATGGGAGAAAGATCATGTTAAATTTAAATAAGAAAAAGGATGGACATGTACACACACCATTTTGTCCACATGGGACAAAGGATAGCTTTGAACAATATATTTATGAAGCCATAAAGCTAGGAAAAGAAGAAATAAGTTTTACAGAACATTTTCCAATGCCACAAGGGGTAACTTCAGAAAGTTATTATAATGAATGTGTTATTAGAGAAGAACAAATAGAAGAATATGTAGAAGCTGTAAGAAAAGTAAAAGACGCATTTAGGACACAAATTAAAATTAATGTAGGTTTTGAAATAGATTATATAGAAGGTAAGGAGGAGGAGATAGAGATATTATTAGAACGATATGGAGAGTTTATTGAAGATAGCTTATTATCCATTCATTTTGTAAAATTAGGAGAGAAGTATTATGCTATTGATGACATGGCTGAATTTGAAATGTTATTAGATAAGGTGGGTAGCGTAGAAGGAGTATATGATTTATATTATGAGACATTATTAAAATCAGTACAATCAGATTTAGGAAGATATAAACCTAGAAGAATAGGTCATCCAACCTTAGTAAGGATATTCAATCATAAGTATCCATGTGAATATACAAATGATGCTCTTTTAGAAGAGATAGTACAGGCTATAAAAGCAAAAGGTTATGAAGTAGATTATAATGTAGCAGGATTAAGAAAAAAATATTGTAAAGAGGTATATCCATCAGGAAAAATGCTAACTCTATTAGAGCATAATAATATACCTATGACTTATGGCACAGATTCACATCAAAGTAATGATATAAAAAGTTAAAATAAAAAAATTAACAAGAAGTGTTGACATAGGTAAATAGATGGTGTATTATTATACAAGTCGACAGGGCAAAAGCCTTTCGATGTGAAGGAAAACTTCGGTGACATAACAACATGAACTTTGAAAATGAAATAGTAATCATAAACCAGTCGATTCATTAAACTACTTTAAGTAGTAAATGAGTACACTATGTACTAAGTAATTTAAGCCAGCAACGAATGTTGCAAGAG
>USPX01000346.1 GCA_900556665.1 uncultured Eubacteriales bacterium | reverse complement strand
AGCTTATTCAAAGGCTTTATACAATAGAGTCTGGAAAAATCTTAATAGATGGCGTAGATATTGCATTAGCTGATCCAGCATGGCTTAGAAGACAAATAGGTGTCGTATTACAAGAGAACTTTATGTTTAACGGTACGGTAAGGGAGAATATAGCTATTCATAGTCCTGGAAGTAGTATGCAAGATATTATAAGAGTAGCTAAAATTGCAGGGGCTCATGACTTTATATTAGAACTACCAGAAGGCTATGACACAATGATTGGTGAAAAAGGAACAGGCTTATCAGGTGGTCAAAAACAACGCTTAGCCATTGCCAGAGCTTTATTAACTAACCCAAGAATTCTAATATTTGATGAAGCTACATCCGCACTAGATTATGAATCAGAAAGCATTATACAAAATAACTTAAAAATGATTTGTGAAGGAAGGACAGTACTTATTATTGCCCATAGACTTTCAACATTAAAGGATGCAGATAAAATTATGGCTATCGATAAAGGGCAACTTATAGAATATGGTTCACAAGAAGAACTGCTTCAAAGGAGAGGACTATATTATTACTTACATAGTCAGCAACAAAGGGGGCAAGTATGTTGATAAAGAGTAAAGGGTTAAAAAAGCCAAAGCGTGACCGCTTAGAATATGAATTCTTACCAGAAGCTATTGAAATCATTGAAACCCCACCTTCTAAAAGTAGTGCAATTTTGTTGTGGGGTATAGTGGCATTTTTGGTTATTACAATTTTATGGATGTACTTTGCAGAGGTAGATATGGTATCTACGGCTAGGGTAAAGGTTATTCAACCATTTGAAGAAGGTGTTATTCAAGCTATTTATGTAACAGAAGGACAAAGTGTAAAGGAAGGGGAAGTTTTGCTAGAGTTAGATGCTACCCTTAATGACATTGATGTTCAAAACATAAAACATGAGATTAACACATTGAAATTAGAAAAAGAGGTTTTAATGGGAGAAGAGTCAGAGGGCTCAAAAAGTGGTGTAAATCCTAAGTTAAAAGCTAATATTATAGAAGCTAATGATCTAAATAATCAGGAATATGAAGTACAACAAAAGGCAGCAGCACTTGAAGTAGCTCAAAGTAAATCTCAATTAGCAGCAGAACAAAATACATTAAATAGTTTTAAAGAAGATTTAAAATTACTAGAGCAAAAAGAAGCAGAATATAAGAAATTGATGAATTTAGGTGGTACAGAAAAAGTTACACTCGAAAAGTTAAAATTAAATTTAGAGATATTAGAAAGAGAAAATAAAGAATATAAGGCTTTATATGAAGCTGATGCCATTACAAGAGCTCAGTGGCAAGAGCTAAAGGATAAATTGGATTTAGCACAAAAAGAATACGAAACACAAAAGATTAAGGCTAACGAAGAACGTATACAAATGCAGATTAAATCTAATGAAATCTCTCAAGAACAAGAGACAACTAAGGCACAGATTAAAGATCAGGAAGCTAAGATTGAAAAATTGAAGTTAACAATTGAAACCAATGAGTTAACGGAAAAAATGCTTGAAAATAAAAAAGCAAGTACAGATATTACAGCAGTAGTAGAGAAAGATAAACAAATTGCAGAATTAGAGGCACAGCTTAATAAGATGAAAAAGAATCAAGAGTATAAAACAATAGTTGCTCCTGTAGATGGTGTAATTCAAGGTTTAGCAACTAATACATTAGGAGGCGTTGTTTCGCCAGCTGAAACAATTATGACAGTTGTACCAGATGATACACCACTTGTCATAGAAGCTTACTTACCAAACCAAGATATAGGATTTGTAGAAGTAGGACAAGAAGTAAGTGTTAAAGTTGATACATTCTCCTATCAAAAATATGGTGTTTTAAAAGGTAAGATTATAAGCATAAGTCCAGATGCCATAGAAGATGAAAGAATGGGATATGTTTATCGTATGAAAGTTGAATTAGAAGATTTAACAATCAATATAGATGGTAAAGAGATGAGTCTTACTCCAGGGATGACAGTAACGGCAGAAGTTAAAACTGGTAAAAGAAAAGTATTAGCATTTTTCTTAGAACCACTTATTAAATATATGGATGAGAGTATTACAGTAAGGTAGAAGGTGTCGCAAAATAGGTCCGCTGGGGTAGTGATGGCTGAGAACTGCCCCAGCTTAACCTTTTGGACACTTTGGGTGGAAGAGGAAGAGGGCGAAAGATTTACTTGGATGTTTTAGAAAACAAAGTTAATGTAATTATCTTGATAGTAAGTATAGAGGATGATGGAGTTATAGTATTAATATACTTGTATGTAAATGCTAAAGAGGGTGTCGCAAGATTGATAATAATTTTGCGACACCCTCTTAGTTTTTGTTTTATTTAAGAATGAGTGGATTAGGTTAGAAAGGGCGGTGTCTTATAGGGGTTGTGTAAGTGCTGATAGGGCCGTAGTCGTAGATTTTATCGTATTTAGGGTCTGTTGATTTGAAGCGAATAAGTACTGGTGTTTCTTTAAGGTCTGGATAGACATCGAAGAAGGCTTTGTCTGCTGTGTAAATGGCTTGGAGTGCTAGGGGCATTTCACGTTTAAAAATATCATAGCGGACTTGTTTGTTACCTTCAAATTCTGGACTATCAATTAAAACTTCACCATAAAGTAGCCATTTATCTTCGAGAGACATAAAACGTAAATAAACTTGATCTTGCATTTCATTGGTCATATCCTCTGCATAAATTAAACCGATTGTTACAAATAAATCTCCAGTTTCATCAGAGTGTGTCATAGTATAGGTGCGATTTTCAGTAGGAGAAGTTTTGGTAACCTTATC
>USPX01000345.1 GCA_900556665.1 uncultured Eubacteriales bacterium | reverse complement strand
AAGTTTCGTGTCATAGGACCTAGTGTAGCAGTCATTAGTAAAATAGGTGATGTATATAGATGGCGCTTACTTATTATCGGCGAAGAACGTAGTTCACTTTTAATTTATGGTAAGTTCTGTTTAGATAAATTTTATAGACATGAAACAACTAATAATATTAAAATAGGATGGGATATTGACCCATTAACAATGCTATAAGTATAGTATTTTATAGAAATAAAAATTTAAGCAAGATGACAAAAAATAAGGAGGCTATTATTATGGCAATTAGAGCAATTAGAACAGAAACAGGGAATGATGACCTTTTAAGAAAAAAATCAAAAGATGTAAAAGTATTCGATGAAAGCTTATGGGCTTTATTAGATGATATGGCAGAAACAATGTATGAGGCTGATGGTGTAGGAATTGCAGCACCACAAGTAGGTGTTTTAAAACGCGTATTTATCGTAGATATTGGTGAAGGTAGAGTTGAATTCATTAATCCAGAAGTACTTGAAGTATCAGGTGAACAATTTGGTGAAGAAGGATGCCTTAGTGTACCTAAAACATATGGTAAAGTAAGAAGACCAAACTTTGCAAAATTACGTGCGTTTGACCGTCATGGTAACCAATTTGAAATCGAAGGTACAGAACTTATGGCAAGAGCTATGCTTCATGAAAATGACCACCTTAATGGTAGATTATTTATCGATTTAGTAGAAGGCGACTTATTTGAAGTAGAATAATTTACTTAAGATATAAGTAACCTAAAGGAGGCTTTTTAATGAACGTTGTATTTATGGGTACACCAGATTTCGCAGTACCAACACTTGAAAAACTAATTGAAGAAGGACATCATATTAGTGCAGTTGTCACACAACCTGATAAACCAAAAGGAAGAGGAAAAAGCTTAACAATGACACCTGTTAAAGAAGTGGCACTTAAGCATGACCTAGAGGTTTTACAACCAGTTAAAATTAGAGGAGACGAAGAATTTTATAACCACATATTATCTTTAAACCCAGATATTATAGTAGTAGTAGCATTTGGACAGATTCTTCCTGAGTCAATTTTAAACATTCCAAAGTATGGTTGTATTAATATTCATGGTTCTCTCTTACCAAAATACAGAGGAGCAGCTCCAATTCAATGGGCGATTATGGATGAAGAGCCTACAACTGGGGTAACAATTATGTATATGGATAAAGGCATGGATACAGGTGATATGTTATTTAAACGTGAAATGCCAATTGAGAAAGATGACACTTATGCAAGTTTACATGATAAAATGAAAATTGTAGGTGCCGATACATTAATTGAAGCCCTTCCGATGATTGAAGCTGGTGGGAAAGAACGCGAGAAACAAGATGATACAAAGGCAACTTATGCAAGTATGATTGATAAAGCACTTGGTGAAATTAAATGGGATGAAAGTGCTTCAAAAATTGATGCAAAAGTACGTGGTTTAAATCCATGGCCAGCAGGCTATACATCTTATCAAGGTGGCACAATGAAAGTTTGGCGTGCAATGCCTATTTCAGAAACAACAAATGAAAAACCAGGTACAATTATACGTGTAGATAAAGAAGGAATGGTGGTACAAACAGGAACAAGCTGTTTACTTATTGAAGAAATTCAAATGCCAAATAAAAAACGTATGCTAGTATCTGAATATATTAAGGGGAATACCCTTGAAAGTGGTACAGTACTAGGCATATAGTATAAGGAGTGAAGAAGATGTATCCTTATTATGGTGATGGATATGGTGCAAATGGTACTTATATTTTAATTACAATTGCTATGTTGATTTTACCTCTTTATGCAAGTATGAAGGTGCAGTCAACTTTTGCAAAATATTCTAAAGTAAGAAGCTTATCAGGTTATACAGGAGAAGAAGCAGCAAGACGTATTCTTTCAATTAATAATATTTCAATTCCTATTAAACCAGTACGTGGTTCAATGACAGATTTTTACGATCCAATTCATAAAGAACTTGCATTATCTCAAACTGTATATGGTGAAACATCTATTGCAGCTTTAGGCGTAGCAGCTCATGAAGTTGGGCACGCTATACAAGATAAAGAATCTTATTCTGCATTAGTTTTTAGAAATGCCATAGTGCCTGTAGTAAACTTTTCATCAAGCTTATCATGGATTTTGTTTTTTATTGGAATATTACTAAGTTATAGTACTTTAGTAACTATTGGTATAATATTATTCTCAGTAGTTGTACTTTTTCAATTAGTAACATTGCCAGTAGAATTTAATGCCTCATCAAGAGCATTAAAACTTTTAGAGGCAAGAGGAATATTATATGATAAAGAAGTAGAGGGAGCTAGAAAGGTATTAAGTGCAGCAGCATTAACTTATGTTGCAGCAACACTTATGGCTGTTTTACAATTAGTAAGACTTATAGCTATAAGTAACAGAAATTCAAATGATTAGAGGTTAAAATATGAATGCAAGAAAAATAATAGTTGAAATATTAGACAATGTCTTATTAAATGGAGCATATTCAAATATAGAAATAAATAAGCAATTTGCATCTAATGATATAGATCCAAAAGATAAGGGATTAATAACAGAGGTTGTTTATGGAACAATAAAATACAAAAAAATGATAGATATAATTCTTTCAAGTTTTGTTGCTGATATTGGTAAGATAGATGAGAGTGTAGTAAACATATTAAGAAGTGCTATATATCAAATGAAATTCTTAGATAGAGTTCCTCCATACGCAATAGTTAATGAAGCTGTAAACTTAACTAAAGAAACTGAACCTAATTTAGCTAAGTTTGTAAATGGAGTTTTAAGAAAT
>USPX01000344.1 GCA_900556665.1 uncultured Eubacteriales bacterium | reverse complement strand
TAATTGGTTCCCTTTGGTAAAATAATGACATCTTTAAATCCATTACCCTCTACACCACATGGTGCATAGTGAAGTGTTGTAGCATAAAGTTCTACTACTGTTCCTTTTGGTACAAAGAACGCTTCAATTTTACTTGTATCATAAGTGAAGTCAGAAGTAATATCTTGCATCTTACCTACTAATAAGATTAAGTCTGTTACAGCAATATTGATTTCTGAATCTCTATGATATTCTACTGCATTTAATTTTTGGTTGTGACCATTGCAATAGCCAAGCTGAATAGGCATTTCCCCATAGGCTTTTTTAGCAAATTCTTTAGCTACTGCTGTTTGTTCAAGTTCAAATACAGAAGGCTCATAAATGACATCTTCTGGCACTGGACTATGTTCCATTTCTTTCATAAGTTGTGAGCAGTCATAACCTGTTAAAACTCTACCATAAGCTTTAAATTTTTCATCTGAAACTTGATATTTTTCCATATTCCCCTCCGTCAATTTATCCAAAAAATTAATGCTACAACCTTTATTTATATAAAAATTGTAGCATTTTAATATTTGTCCTTCTACCAAAGTCTTAACTATTTAATGGCACTTTTTTGACATTTACGATATTCACTTGGCTTTTCACCATACTTATCAAAGAAAGCTTTACAGAAAGCCTTTTCATTTGGAAAGCCATTATTAAGGGCAATCTCACTTAAAGTATTCTCACTGTTTAACATTTCCTTGTAAGCACTTTCTAATCGTATTTCCCTTAAATAATCTTTGAAATTTACTTTGGCATACTGCTGGAACATACGTGATAAATATGCTGGAGCATATCCAAATATCTTTGCAACTTGTTCTAGTGATAGTCTCTCTGCATGATGCTCTTTAATATAAGCTGTAACCTTTGAAAGGCGATTTAATTTCTTATTAGATAGGATTAAAGTTTCTTCTACATTTTCAATACGGTATTTCGTGACTAGCTCATATAATAGTTTAAAATATTTACTTTGCACTTCAAATTCATAGCCTATTTCTTTGGCAGTATACTTATCATAAATCTGCTTAATGAGATTCATAATGTCCTCATCTTCTTCTCTTGGGCTATGTGAAAATAATATGTACTGATCTTTTATATATTTCTCAAAAGTCGTTAACGGAATTTGTAAAACAATTGTATAGTTGGCTTCTGGTGCAACGACAGAATGTATTTCATTAGAATTTAAAAGCATAAATTTACCTGGCGATAAGTGATACTGGGTATCGTTAATATAATAATCCATCTCCCCTTTATAAACGGCAAATATTTCCACAGACTGATGCCAGTGTTTTGAAACCTTATAATTTCCCTCTTGTCCTTCAAATAAAAATACACGAAAGTTTAAATCTTCATTAGGCATAACAATTTCATGTTTAAAATCCATTTTCTCTATTTAACTCCATATCTCTATTTAATATTTGTCAGTTACCATATTTCCTATCTATGTATTTAATTATAATAATATATAATATTTTAAACAAACATTATTTTAGACCTTTTATTAAAGTCATTAATTATCCATTTTTATGAATTAATGTCGCATTACTGTACATTCTAATAGATATATATTTCAAAAAAAGGTAGGTAAAAAAAATGGTTATACACGGTGATGTGGCATTTATGATTATCTCTACAGTCCTTGTTTTGCTTATGACACCAGGACTTGCATTCTTTTATGGAGGACTTGTGGAACGTAAAAATTCCTTAGCAATGATGTTCCAATCTTTTATTGCTATTGGCATTGTCCCTATATTATGGATTTTTGGAGGTTATAGTCTTGTATTTGGCAATGACATTTATGGTGTAATTGGTAATCCTGCACAGTTCTTTGCTTTTAGGAACTTTCCTGTGCTCATTACAGAGCTTTATGATAACACTATTCCAATATTGCTCTTCTTCATGTACCAAATGATGTTTGCTATTATTACAGCGCCCCTTATGACAGGTGCCTTTGCCAATAGGTTATCACCTATGGGCTGGATTAAAATCTTAATCGTTTGGATGATTCTCATTTACTTCCCTGTAGCTCATTGGGTATGGGGGGGAGGCTTCCTTGCTAAATTAGGCTTTGTGGATTATGCTGGCGGTGCCGTTATTCATATTACTGCTGGCTTTGGCTGTATAAGTGGCGTATTATTCTTAGGACCTCCAGCAACTAAGCAGACGACTTTACCCTTCCACTTAGGTTTTGTTGCACTAGGAACAGCCTTTTTACTTGTAGGTTGGTTTGGATTTAATGCTGGTGGTGCTCTAGCAGCAGCTAATACCGCAGCTATTGTGTTTGCTAATACAGGTATCGCTGCTTCTTCTGCTGTAATTGTATGGCTGATTTTACACTATATCTTCCATAAGAGACTTTCTTTCTTAGAAATCCCTGTAGGATTAGTAGCTGGCCTTGCAACTATTACACCATGTTCAGGCTATGTGACACCTTTATCTGCTTTCTTTGTAGGCATTATTGGTGCTTTTCTCTGCTATTTCTGTGTCATTCTTGAACGTAAGAAAATTAGCGATACCTTAGACGTCTGGGGCGTTCATGGTATGGGTGGCTTTATTGGGACCTTACTCGTTGGACTTCTTGCAAATCCACTTATTAATGGTGTGAGTGCTGGTCTTAGACAATTTCTTATTCAACTCTTTGGCTGCGTACTCATTGCTATTTATTCTTTAGCTGTAACCTACGCTATCTTCTACCTTGTAGATAAAACTAAATCTATCAGAGTCAGTGCTGAAATCCAAGAATCCGGTCTAGATGACTATTATTTCAAAGAAT
>USPX01000343.1 GCA_900556665.1 uncultured Eubacteriales bacterium | reverse complement strand
TGAACTATATTTGCTTCATATCCTACTATTGTTAAGCCCGCACCGATTAACCATGCAGAAACTGCTGATGCTCCTTTAACTAAAAGTGTTTGGAATGAAGCTATGATACTTTCATTTCTAGTACCAAATTTAACTTCGTTGTAATCAATAACGTCAGCAAGCATAACTGTTGTTGCTCCTAAGATAAATCCTGTACCCATCTTCATGATAATTCCTGAAGTTGCTATTAATGTAGCATTTGTTGGCATGAATATTCCTACTAATAATAACATTATTAAACCAACTGCTGGTAAGTAACATGCCATTCTAAATACATTTTTCTTACTCATTTTCTTTGAGATTATTGGGAATAGTATTAAAGCACTGATTTCAGCAATTGAAGCGAATGCTGTAAATACTGAATACATATTTTCATTCCCTGTTACATATTTGAAGTAATAAATCGCCATACCGCCTGCTAATTGAGCAACTAAGTTATAAGCTAATACCACCCCTATATATACTAATAATTGATCATTTTCTTTAATTACTTTAAATGCTTGTTTTAATGTTGTTTTTTCAGCTTTTTCTCCTGAAACTGCCATATCACAACTACTATCTTTTACATTTACAACTGTTATGATTGATGTTATGACAAATATTACTGAAATTATTATTGCTAGTTTTCCATAACCAATTGTTTGATCTCCAGCTCCTAGCCTATTAACCATTGCTAAACCAAATGCACCTATAAGAAGCCATGCTGTACTAGCAAATATTCTTGGAATAACTGACATTTGATCTCTTTCTTCCTTAGTCTTAGATAATGAAGGAAGCATTGACCAGTATGGTATATCCATTAATGTGTATGTCATTCCCCATAAGATATACATAACTGAGAAATAAGCATAAAGGCTTGTCCCTGTTAAGTTTGGCTTTTTAAATAAGAATATTAATACTACTGCATTAACCAATGTTCTGTTTTTATGTGTTTTTTACTAAAAAGTAAAAAAATAGACTGTATGATAATCTCATACAGCCTATTTTAAGCCTATTGACAAACAAATTTTATTATCTTGCTGTCATAATCTCCAATTAATTTTATATCAATGCCTTGATTCATTAAATAGCTTCCACTTTTTTTAACTTCTTCTTCATTAATGTGGAACTTATAAGTTTTACTACTATCTAATCCTCTAAGTTTTACCTTTACAGAGCTATGACCTAACTTACTTTGCAGTAAAAAGGCAAATAATAACACTTCTCCCTCTTTTACGTATTGGAATAAAGCATAGTCATTTTCAGATGTATTTTCTAATCTATAGAAACTTCCTTCTTGAACTATATGACGAATATCTTTATATTCCTTAATCATTTCTTTAGAAAGCTCTATTTCCTCTTCATTTAGCTTTAATATATTACAGCCAATACCTAGCGTCCCCATCATAGCACTATGATATCTAAACTTCATAGGGATTACCCTTTGTGATAAGAAATTAGGACAATCTGTCACCCAAGCTCTCATGGCCTTTATTGGATAAATATATGAATAACTATTTTGAATTTTTAATCTATCATATGCATCAGTATTATCACTTGTCCAGAAATCGTCAAATATCCCTAGTATACCATAATCAGTTCTTCCTCCACCTGAAGCACAAGCTTCAAATAATACATCTGGATGCTTCTTCTTTAATTCTTTTACAATATCATAGATTGCTTCAATATGCTTATACCAGATATCTTTTTCAACACCTGCTTGTGATATAGGCCTATTAGCATCCCATTTTATATAATCTATTTCATATGAAGATAGTAAGTTGTCTAGCATTTCATAAACAAACTCTTTAACTTCTTTTTTAGTCATATTTAATACATATTGTCCTCTTGAAGTGTCACTAACTCTAGTTTCATAGTGATATATCCAATCTGGATGCTCTTTATATAAGGTTGCTAACGGATTTACCATTTCAGGTTCAACCCATATACCAAAGCTCATATCTAAGGCCTTAACTTCATCAATTAAAGGTTTTAAACCATTTGGGAATTTTTCTCCATTTACATACCAATCTCCAAGCCCATTATCTATACCATCTCTTTGCCCAAACCATCCATCATCAACAACAAATAATTCTGCTCCTATTTCTTTTGCTTTTTTAGCTAGTTTTATTTGTTCATTACAAGTTACTTTAAATTCAGTAGCTTCCCATGAATTATATAGTACTGGTCTTAAACCACTTCTTAATATATTATCATTAGCAAACTTATGCAGATTATGGCTCATGCTTTCAAACCCTCTACTAGTATTACCACATATAATTGCTGGTGCTATAAAGCTCTTTCCTGCTTCAAGACATAATTCAAAATCAAATTCATTAATTCCCATTTGAACTAAAGTTTCACCATATTGTGTCTGTTCAACCACACCTTTGAAGTTTCCACTTAGCTTTAAAGCTCCAAAATAAACTTCCCCAGTACTTTCTGTGGCATCTTTATCTAAAACAAAATGAGGATTATGATTATGTGTTGATATTCCTCTTCTATTTTCAATAACTACTTTTCCAAAGCTCATCTTTTGAGTAAATCTTTGTTGTTCAGCTCCCCAATGTCCATGGGTATTAGAGAAATTTATTCCTTCATATGGAATATGGAATTGAGCACTATATATCTTTTCCACCAATATTTGATCTTCAGTATTATTTACAATTTCAACCCATCTTTCCATAAGATCGTAATCGTAATGCCCTCTATAGTGTAAATTTATAGCAAAATCATAATGTTCATCTTTTAATTTGATGATTAGTTCTTGTCCATTTATTTCATATCCTTCATATTTGCA
>USPX01000342.1 GCA_900556665.1 uncultured Eubacteriales bacterium | reverse complement strand
ATACTTACTCCAAGACTGCTTCTATAAATAGGTATTAGAAAGCTCCCACCATTACTTTCCTCTCTGAAAACCCTTATTTATATACTCCTTCTTTTCACTGTAGTTAATATATATATACGCTTCATTTAACGTGTTTATTCTTTTTCTTATTCGATTATATGTAAAGTTTCATATTTTGTCAATAAAAGGCTGAAACTTTACATATTATTTATGTTAAATCATCTATTATTCAATAACGTGAATAAAAATACCGCTACGTAATTTAGGCTCAAACCATGTTGATTTAGGTGGCATAAGTAACTTCGCATCAGCTACTGCAATGAGTTCATCCATAGATGTAGGATACATACTAAAGGCAATATCCATATCTTCATCTGTACGTCTATTTAACTCTTCAAGGCCACGAATCCCCCCAATAAAATCGATACGTTTGTCGTTTTTAGGGTCTTGAATATGAAATACTGGAGATAATACATGATCTTGTAATAAGGCTACATCTAAACAAGCTACTGGGTCTGATTCATTGACAAACTCAGGTTTGATACTTAATTTATACCATTTTTTGTTATAACGCATACCAAATGTATGACGCTCTATTGGACGATATACATCCTCTTTCACTGCTTCTACAACAAATTTTTGATTAAGATAATCAAAGAATTCTTTTTCAGATAAACCACTTTCATCTTTAAGGACACGATTATAGTCCATAATGTAAAGTTGTTCTTTAGGGAATACTGTTGCTAAGAAATATTGTGCTTCTTCACATCCAGTATTATTTTTGAGATGTGTACGTGCTACAGAAGCTGCGGCTGCTGCACGGTGATGTCCATCAGCGATATATAATGCATCAGCTTGCTCAAAAGCTGCTACGATATTTTTAATAGTTTCTGGATGACTTACTTTGTAAACTTCATGACGTACACCATCATCAGAAGTAAAATCATAAAGTGGTGCTTGTGTACTGACATATTCTTTCATCCATAAAGTAACTAGGTCTAAATCTTTATATGCTAAGAAAATAGGACCTGTATGTGCATTACAGAAAGTTACATGGTTAATACGATCCTGTTCTTTATCTGTACGTGTGTTTTCATGTTTTTTAATAATACCTTCATCATATTCCTTAGCAGAAACACAGCATACAAGACCATATTGACTTGTATAAGCATTCGTTAAGCCATAAATATAAAGACTTGGTTCATCTTGAACGAAAACACCCTCATCAATCATACGTTTTAAAGTATCCCCAGCAAAGCGGAAAACTTCTGTATCATCTTTTGGATTTGTAACATGCATTTCTGGTTTATCAATATGTAAAAAGGAATAAGGATTCCCCTCTACACAAACTCTTGCTTCTTCAGTATTCATTACATCATAAGGTAATGCTGCTACTTTAGTTACTAAATCTACTTGTGGTCTAAATGCACAAAAAGGTCTAATAGTTGCCATAAATTTTCACCTATCCTTTGTAGTATATTTATTTCCATATTATTTAATAATAACACACATATCATAACATATATAAATATAATTTAGAATATTAAATATTTACCCACACATAAAATATAGTGATTTAAGGCATTTAATTCCACGAATACTTCGTTTATAATAGTACTAAACAATAATTTATTTTCATAAGGAGTACAAACATGAAAGGTTGTATATTTTTCACACGATTTTTCTTTTCATTACTTAGTACCATTCCAATGTTGGGAAAAAGAAGGAAATTTAGCTGAGCGTGATGCCTATATTCATCGCGTTTCTACAAAATGGATGAAAGATAATGTCCTTGCAACAGGTTCAACTGTTACTGTTAATGGATTAGAAAATTTACCACAAGATGGTCCTGTTGTATATATTAGCAATCACCAAGGTAACTTTGATATTCCATTACTTATGGGGTATATAGATCGTCCTAAAGGTTTTATTTCAAAAATTGAAGTTAAAAAAATTCCTATTATTAATAAATGGATGGAACTCATCAACTGTGTCTTCATGGATCGCTCTAGCTTAAAGGGGTCTGCTGGTGCAATTATCGAAGGGATTAAACTTTTAAAAGCTGGACATAGCCTTGTTATCTTCCCAGAAGGAACACGTAGTAAAGGTGACAAAATGGGTGAATTTAAAAGCGCAAGTTTCAAGCTTGCTACAAAACCAGGTGTACCTATTGTCCCTATTACAATTGATGGCTCATATCGTTTAATGGAGGAAAAAGGAATTCAGAAAAGTCATGTCACTCTTACGATCCATCCAGCTATTCCAACTAAAGGCCTCTCAAAAGAAGAGCTTGCCGAACTTCCAAACAAAGTACATCAAATTATCGCAAGTGCCCTACCTTTATAAAATAATAGGCGTACATGTACACAACATATATTTATATATCACAAAAAAGTCTTAGAAAATGGTATTATGCCATTATTCTAAGACTTTTTTGTGATAGTGTTAAGTTGGATTGTTCTTTTCAATAATATGCTTGGCGCAAAGATATGCTGTTGAAAAGGCAGCTTGAATATTATATCCACCTGTATCGCCATCTACATCTAATACTTCCCCAACAAAGTAAAGTCCCTTTTGTTTACGACTTTCCATTGTTGTTGGATTAACTTCTTTTAATTTAACCCCACCTGTTGTAACCATCGCAATATGGAAACCACCTAATTCATCAATATGGAATGGACACTTAGTAAGCATTTGTACTAATTGTTCACGTTGTTTTTTATTGACTTGTGCACATGGTAAATGTTCATCTAATTCGATTGTTTCACAAAGCACTTGATATAAATTACGTGGTAGTTTAAATTGCTTAAGAAAAGTAATCACTTCTTCTTTTCCACGATGAGCT
>USPX01000341.1 GCA_900556665.1 uncultured Eubacteriales bacterium | reverse complement strand
TATACCGTTAGGTGTGGAAATTTCTTATGAAGGGAAGAAGGTATGTGTGGCAAAAGTAGAAATGCGAAGCGTACAGGGAGAAATTATCTTTAATTATGAATTGAAGTTTCAAAAAGCTATAAGGACAAGCTATGGCTATAATACCCAGTTAAAAGGTGTAAGCTTAGAAGCGATTGTGAAAAAACGTAGAGATAATGAAATGCAGCTCCATTTTTGTATCAATAAAGCATATGAGGCCAATGCATCCAATCAATGGTTTCAATATTATGCAAGAGAAGTGAGTAGTTTTTATTGTATGCCTGTAGAAGAAAGCAAAGTACATACACTCTTTTTAACAGGTGATGAGAAAGATGTGGTCGTAACGCATGGCATACGTAGAGGTCCAAAGGAAAAATATTATAGCAAAATAGCAAATCCAAATTGTAAGTCATATAGTACGGTAGATGGACAGGAACTTTTAATGACCCCAGATATAGTACAAATAGCTGAAGATGATGGTAAGCAGGTACAGTTTACTTTAACCAAGGATGGTAATGTAAGTATTACCGGACAAAAGATTAATATTCATGCCAATGGCAAAATGGAAGTCGGCACTCAGGCACCTTATCATCCTAAGAAAAATCCAACGAAACCTAAAAAAATAGTACTTTCAGCCAAAAATATATTGGTAGTTACAAAGAGCTCAAATCATGCTGTAAATACTAGCCATAATATACAGCTAGATAAAGAAAATCATATACGTGGCAATGTGAAGTTACAGGAATAGAGGGGAGTTATTGCATGAAGTATTTTGAAATTGTTGTAGATGAAAGGGTGCATTATCAATATCAAATACAACAGATTGCGTGGCACAAAGAAAGTGAGCAGCAATTTGGCGTAGGATATTTTAAAGGTGAGGAAGAAGAAGTGCCTGATTTTATTATTTTTGATAAGAAGATATTAGTTTCTAATGCATTAAAACAGGTCATTGAGATGTATGATGATCTCACACAGTTTACTTTAGTCGTATTAAGCAATTTAGAACTAAAGGTTCAAAAAGAATATTATATGGTAGAAGCGGCGCATATAGATGCATTGAGTGAAAAAACGACGTATCTAAAAAATGGTTGGATTGATACCATGTATTTTAGTGCTCAGAAGGTAGCAGATTATAAAGTTTTTCATTTACAAGATGAAAAAGCTAATGCGTTTACGCCAATCCATCTTTATATGGATTTAGATATTGTTGAAAGTATTTTAAGAAGAGCACTATGGGGAATGTGTTTTAAAGAAATATTACTGGAGGCGTAAAATGACGTTTTTAGATGTAAAGATTGCTAGACTTCAGAAAAATCAAAGGCTTATTAATCATGCAATAGAAGAAAAACAAGAGCAGCAAGCGCAAAAGGAATGTTTACCTCAAGTATATGTTTATGAAGAAGTAAATTGCTTTAATGGGATGGTTAAGTTAAGTATGCCTAAAGATTTATTTGAGGAATGTAGCAAAGAAGAAGACTGTATGATTTGGAATACCCCAAAGCTGTTAAATCTGATATTAATCCGTCATCAGATAGAAGAAGCATTATTAAGTATAGAAGAATTAAGCAGTGGCATAGAGCAATTTGGACGTGAAAATAACGTTTATATGGAAATTTTAGAAGCATGGCAAGAAGAAAAATCAGCATATACAATACAATATACAAAGTCAAAAATGCCTACTGCAATGGGGGAGCTTATTCAAATATGTTATACCTTGTGCAAACAAAATGAGCGGGTAAGTCTCATATTTACCTATGTAGCACAAGAAGAAAATGCTTTAAAGCCTCTAATAGAGTATATGTTACAACATATTGTATGACAGGGAGAAGAAGAATGCGAGAAATAGAAGAAAAGTTTTTTAATAAACATATGAACTTTGCATTAAAGGAATATCAAAATCAAGTGTTAACTTATTTGATGACGCATAGTGAGGAACTCAGGCAACAAATTCTTAAGAGTTTGTCTATGTTAGGAGCGTCTTTAAGTGAAGATATAAAGGTTGGCTATATCTGTTTTTCATTATTACAAGTCGGCTTTTTAAATGAGAGCTATGAGGTACTCATAGAAGCTTATGGCGAAAAAAGCTATTTAGAGTCATTAGGGAGTGTCTCTTTTTTTCTCAAGGATGTATTTGAAGGATTAGATGTATTAAAAAAGCAGTGGCAAATGGCAATTAAGCCATATGTGGGGAAAGTAAGAGTATGTAGC
Source organism: uncultured Eubacteriales bacterium (assembly GCA_900556665.1). The sequence goes on along the minus strand of USPX01000341.1, from coordinate 631 downwards.
TTGGAGCATTATATATTAAAACAGCTCAACATATATAATGAATATTTTACTTATTTTATGATGAAATGGTTACGCAATTGGGATGAAGAAGAAAGCTTTCAGGCTTTTTATAAAGCACCTGTTTTAAGAATTAATTGGGGTGGTTATAAAGATGATGTACATTTAGTGTATGTTTATGAAGTAAAACAAAAGGAACAAGAAGATTTAAAGAAAACCATGATACAAGGGGAAAATCTTATATTTAGTCAATGGCAATCTATCAAGTTAGATGACTTTAAAATTGAATGTAAGGATTTAACAGGAATTAATTTTAAAGATGCACAGCTTAAGAATATAAATATAGTCACATGCTTAATGCCTTATGCTAATTTTAGAAAGGCCACTTTAAATAATAGCTACTTTGAATCATGTGACTTACGACTAGTGGATTTTACAGAAAGTGTTTTAGAAAATGTGACATTTAAAGATTGCATATTAGACAAAAGTGATTTTGAAAAAGCAACTTTTAAGCAAGTGAAGATTATTGAAGGGGAAAAAATCATCCTATCAAATGGAATCAAGGAATAATGATGTAGGGGGCAAAAATGTTAACATTATCGTTCACAGGGGCATGTTTGTTAGCTGGGCATTT
>USPX01000340.1 GCA_900556665.1 uncultured Eubacteriales bacterium | reverse complement strand
TGTTCTCCTTCATAAACATAACCACAAACTGTACATACATATTTTTTCATATTAATACCCTCCATTTATTTTCATTATATTTAAACTAAAATTTCATCCTTAATATGATAATAACTTTTTCTAAATAATAATTATTATCCGATTGATATATTAATCATAACCTATAGTTTATTTTTTGTCAACAATAATTTGAGTTAAAAAAGAATTTTTTCCCTCATAATGCACATTCTAATTAGAGATTCTTTTTAGGAGGTTTGTTATGACAAATCAGACAGCGAAAAAACTTACGTTATCCTCACTAGTGCTGATGATTTTTACATCTGTATATGGTTTTGCTAATATGCCTAGAGCTTTCTTTTTAATGGGATATGCTGCAATTCCTTGGTATGTACTTGGCGCTATTGCTTTCTTTATTCCCTATGCTTTTATGATGGCTGAGTATGGTGCAGCTTTTAAAGAAGAAAAAGGGGGTATTTTTTCATGGATGGAACGTTCCGTAGGTCCTAAGTATGCTTTCATTGGCACCTTTATGTGGTATGCTTCTTATCTTATCTGGCAAGTTAGCGTTTCTTCAAGTATCTGGATTCCTCTCTCTAATGCTATTTTTGGAATGGATCGTACAGGTGAACTTGGCTTTGGATTTTTAACTGCCACTCAAGTAATTGGTATATTAGGGATACTATGGGTAATCCTTGTAACCGTTGTTTCATCTAAAGGTATTAATTGGATAAAAAAAGTCACCTCTGTTGGTGGGTCTGCAATTTCAATACTGAATATCATTTTAATCTTAGGTGGCTTTATAACGCTTGCACTTAATAGAGGTCAGTTTGCTCAGCCTATTGTAAATTTAGCAAGTACTTTAACTCGCTCACCAAATCCACGTTATCAAACCCCTCTTTCAATGGCTTCTTTCTTTACTTATGCCATTTTTGCTTATGGTGGTATCGAAGCTGTAGGAGGACTTGTTGATCAAACCAATAAACCTGAAGTAACTTTCCCTAAAGGTGTTAGTATTGCTGCTATTATTATATCTATTGGCTATTCTTTAGGTATATTTGTAATTGGTACATTTATCAATTGGAATAGTGTACTTTCTAGTAGCAATGTTAATACTGCCAATGTTACTTATATTGTTATGCAAAACCTAGGCTTTGAATTAGCCCGCGCTTTTGGTGCTACAAACACTGTTGCTCTAAATGTAGGTGCTACCTTAGCTAGGCTTTCTGGACTTGCTATGTTTCTTGCTTTAACAGGTGCTTATTTCACTCTGATTTATTCACCACTTAAACAACTTATTGAAGGTACTCCTAAAGGATTATTGCCAAAGAAATGGACAACTTTAAAAAACAATATGCCAGTCTATGCTATGTACTTACAGTGTCTTATCGTTTCAATTATCATATTACTTGTTTCCTTTGGCGGTGATAACGCTTCTGAATTCTTTAATATGCTTGTTACGATGACTAATGTAGCCATGACTATTCCTTATATGTTTTTAGCTATTGCTTTTCCTTTCTTCAAACGTAATCGTTCTATTCGTAGGCCTTTCGTTGTATATAAAAGTAATGGCTTTGCTCTTTTTGCAACTATTATCGTTACCTTAGCAGTCGGGCTTGCTAATATCTTCTCTATTATTGAACCAGCTATTGCACAAGGTAATTATTTAAATACCATTTTATCTGGGGGAGGTCCTTTGCTATTTGCAATTATTGCTTTTCTATTATATATGCGTTATGAAAAGAATAATGCTTAATCTATAAACAAAAAGATTCGAGAGTCTCTCCCGAATCTTTTTGTTATACTAGATTTCTAATTTAAAGATACTATTAAATTACTAGTCTTTTTATCTATATGTTTTGTCTCAATACTTTTTTGACTAATATTGCTCATTTCCTTATCTTGATTGTCCATCTTATAGTTTTCTAATTTAATAACTTGCACACTTTCTCTGTAGGCAAGACGTTGTGCATAGTTATATGAACCTATCATCAAGATTCCATTCATTAAAATAGCTAATCCAACGGCATACCACACCTGTTTTTCATATCTGCCTCTATCTTCACCATCTACCTTGCAATTTATCTCTTCTTCATTAACTATTTTACTCCCGTTTTGCTTATAAAACATGTATACCCCCTATTATACTTACATCTAGTTTTTCCTTAGTTGTCCCCTGATTCTGCTATTACTAGATTAGACGCTTATGGGTAAAATGACTTCTTCCTTCTGCATAATCAGCTACAATTTGTCCATTACCACGTAGCTTATATTTATATATAAGTAAACCTTCAAGTCCTACTGGTCCTCTTGCATGTAATTTAGAAGTACTAATACCTACTTCTGCTCCAAAACCATATTTAAATCCATCACTGAATCTTGTTGAAACATTTAAGAATACATTTCCTGAATCAACTAATGTCATAAATTTTTCTGCTGCTTCATTATCCCTTGTAATAATACAATCTGTATGTCCTGATCCAAATGTATTAATATGTGCAATAGCTTCATCTATATTATTTACTATTTTTATAGAAAGAATATAATCTAAATACTCTGTTTTCCAATCTTCCTCTGTAGCTGCTTCTACATCTATAATTTCTCTAGTCTTTTCACAACCTTTGATTAATACATTTTTAGCTTCTAAAGAAGATTTTAATTTAGGTAAATAATCTTTTGCAATATCTTCATGTACTAATAATGTCTCTAACGCATTACAAACAGCTACATATTGTGTTTTAGAATCTGTAACAACTTTTACAGCTAAATCTGTATCTGCCATCTTATCTACATATGTGTGACAAATACCATCTGCATGACCCATAACAGGAATAGTTGAGTTTTGCATAATATAGCTTACA
>USPX01000339.1 GCA_900556665.1 uncultured Eubacteriales bacterium | reverse complement strand
GCCATAATAAAACAGTTGAGTCTTTACCAATTGACCATAACATACCTAGTTTACCAAGTTTCTTATAAGCTTCTCTTAAAATAAAAATACTTTGTGCTTCTAAACGGTCTAAATGATCCATTCTAAATCCCTCCTAGTATGCGTTTGCGCTTTTTTTGTTTGTTCTAATTTCTTGACTTTCACCTAATCTATTTGTGATTTGCCATCTCAGCTGATTGCCCTCATCTTGTACAGTCATTAAGCTGCCTCTCCCCCCTATATCTGCACCTAAGAAATAGGCTATTGCTTCATATTCACAGACTTTAAGACAGGAGGTACACCCCCAACAAGCTTCCATGGCTCTGATTTTAGTTTTGTTGTTTGCATCTTTCACAAGCAAATTGCCTGGACAAACCTTACGGCATTTCCCACAGCCTACACACTTATCTTGATGAATCATAATGCTCATAAGTCTCACCTGCTTTCACTAAATCTCTATAAATTATTTTGATCTTACCATCTACTTTTTTGGAATTGATATATTTTAAATAGTCATCATTTTGATCTCTGTAATCTGTATTTTCAGCAAAGCTATGCCATCTTGTTTCTTTTCTTGCTCTTAAATGGGCAATGACTACTTTCGCTACTTCTAAGCGCTCTTTTAATTCATAAAGTGTCATTAAATCATAAGCATCCTCGGCATATAACTCTTCACTTAAGCGAATCAAACTATCAATTTGTGTATCTGCAATTTGTAATTTGGCTTCATTATATTCATAGTAAGCCCCTATACCCCCTGCATAAGCATCCATGACTTTTTGCATCGCTTCTTCAACTTGTGAAATGGTATAAATCCCTTGTGGATTATGACTATACCCAATGACTTCTTCATATTTCTTATGAGCTAGTGGCTCATTTTGAACTGCTGCTGCACTTAAATCAAATGTATTTGTATAATCTTGTAAATCTGAGATAATCGCTTCTGCTGCAATTTCTCCTTCTACTAAAGCCCCTGTTACATATTTTTGTGGACATCCTCCAGCCACATCTCCTGCTGCATAAAGGCCTTTTAAAGTCGTACGTCTCCTACTATCTACCCAATAGCCACTTGCTGTATGCCCCCCTACTATATAAGGCTCTGTCCCTTCTATTTCTACACTTGTTTCACTTGGTCCTTTGCCACTTTCAATCCATTTTAAAGTTTGAGCCGGTGACATATTGAGATAAGCTTTTAATAAAGAGTCTTCTGCTGCTTGATCAATGCCTTCCGTTTTTAAATAACAAGGCCCACGTCCTGCTTTATTTTCTGAAACTGTCCCATAAAGTCTTTGTGAAGTAGTTAAACCATATTTTTGTTCATAAACTTCACCAAGACTATTGATTTGCTTTGCCCCTACCCCTTGTGCAATTGTGCCTGTTGGTGAAATTGTATCTTTACACCTGAGGGCAATAAATCGCATTTCAAAAGTTGTCATTTCTGCACCAGCACGGATTCCCATGGCATATCCTGCACCTGTATTAAATGGACTGTACCACATCTTATGCTGTGAAAATCCAGGATTATTCGGTTTGTAAATTCCAGCTGCACCACCTGTTGCACAAATAACAGCTTTTGCATAAATGGTATAGAAGATTGGCTCTGTCACGCCTATAGCATAAGCACCAATGACCTTGCCATCTTGCACAATATAATCAATAACGTTGATTTCTTCGTAAACTTTTACGTTCTCGCATTTTTGAACTGCCTGAGCTAAAATAGGTTTAATATTTTCTCCATTAATTTTGATATTACGATTACCGCGCGTCACATAATTGCCTTCGGCATCTTTTAAAATGACAAGCCCTAATTCTTCTAAGTGTTTTGTGACTTTATTCAGTCTTTGTGCCATAGAAAGTAATAAGTCTTCTCTTACGATATCAGCGGCATCCTTTTTGGCATATGCTACATAATCTTCAGGCTGCTTACCTGGTACAATATAAGCATTTAAAGCATTGACCCCAGCAGCTAAACAACCGCTTCGGATAATATGTGCTTTTTCTAAAATCACTGTTTGAAGCTGACTCTTTGCTGCAAGTGTTAATGCAGCATAGCAGCCTGCAGTTCCTCCACCAATAATCAGTACATCTGTTTGTAATGTTTGCTTCTCCATTTCCCCACCTCTTTTTAGTATGCAAATTAAATGTAAATTGGCATTTGATCTTGTTTATTAGCATTTTCTACAATCATGGTCTTTTCCCCATCTAATACATATAAACGATGAATCAGTGCATGTACTTTTTCCCCTACGTTAATAGGTGTTTTTTCCAAACTTCTATAACCAATAATTTCTTCATTACCTACTGCAATTTGAAGTTCTAAGTTGCTTCCTCTAAAAGCTGCTGCTTTAACAATCCCAATCTCTGCTGCAGACTCACTAATCATTGGTTCATCTAATTTGGCAATTTCGATAAATTCTGGACGAATAACAGCTTCTTTCCCTTGTACTTCACTAAATCCTTTTAGATTTCTATACTCAGTTAAAATAGAAGATTCCCCAATAAATTGTGCGACAAAGGATGTTTTCGGTGCTTTGTAAATTGCTAAAGGGTTACCGACTTGTTCAATTTGTCCACGATTCGTTACAATAATCGTATCAGAGACCTCTACAGCTTCATCTTGATCATGGGTTACAAAAATACTTGTAATATCTAACTTCTTCACCATTTCCTTAAGCCAAGTACGTAGTTCCTTTCTAACCTTGGCATCAATAGCTGCAAAAGGTTCATCTAAGAGTAAAAGCTGAGGCCTTGGTGCTAATGCTCTTGCAAAGGCAACTCTTTGTCTTTGTCCGCCTGAAAGCTGATGTGGATATCTTTTTTCAAGGCCTTCAAGACCAATAAGGGATA
>USPX01000338.1 GCA_900556665.1 uncultured Eubacteriales bacterium | reverse complement strand
TTCCATCTAATAAAATCATCAGCCACTATAGCAATAGGGGAGAGGAGAAACCAAATAATAAAGAAAGGAAGACAAATCTGTCCCATAATATTAAAAGGTAAATGACTATAATCCCAAATATTAAGACCCAGATAGACATTTAAAAGTAAACCACTTAAAAATTCAAGGCTTGTAATGATAATAGCAGAAATAAACATTTGCAAAATAAAAGAGAAATTAAAACTAAATATATTATTAATAAGACCAATCAATATGAAACAGAGCCCACCTAAAACCCCCATAGTCCAATGTGTATGTCCTCTATAAAGAATTTCGATAAGTAAATAGCTTATCCCGCCGATACAAAAAAGTACAAGATATTTTCCAACCTGTGCCATATAAAAGCCCCTTTGTATAAGTTTTAATATTGAATTAAGCTTAGTATGTGTAAAAATATAAAATTTATGTAATAAAAAACTTGTACATATATGTAAGAATGCCGATAAAATATAGGAGAGTCCATAGTAGATAAAACAGAGGCATTGAATATAGCATTTTATATAAAGGGCTATAAGGTGTAGTAGGACATCAGATAAACGAGGAGGAGAAAAGATGAAACAGTGGAAAAAGCGTTTATGTGGCATGTTAATCGCAGCAGCGGTGCCAGGTATGACCTATGCAGCGAATATAACACAAGATACATCTTCAGCAGTTACAATAAGCCCCAATGTAGAGAAAGCTAATGAAGAAATTAAATTTATGAGTCCAATTAAGGTAGAGGCAGAATTACTTGCATCATTTAATCAAGATAGGACAAGCTATAGCCATCAAGGTGTAGATTTAAGAATGCCAATAGGAACCCCAATATATGCAGTGGCAGATGCAAAAGTTATTAAAGCAGCACCAGATTCAAAAGGAATTGATGCAGGTGGTGGAAATATTATTATGTTACAACATATAGATGGTACCCAAACTTGGTATATGCATTTAGATGCTTATGCTGTAAAATTAGGTGATAGCGTAAAACAAGGGCAAATTATAGGGTTTTCAGGAAATACAGGTGATAGTAGTGCCCCACACTTACATTTTGAATATCGTATAAATGGTATACCAGTAGATCCAAGTTTTATTTTAGAAAGTAAACAATATGGAGAGCAAGAAATCTCTTTAATTAAATTAGAAGAACCATTTGTAATCGTACAATCATAGGATGAAAATAATTCCTAGTAAAAAAGTAGGAGAAAAAGGAAATGCCCCCTAGACTTATAAAAAGAGATATATTATGATATAGAAATAGCTTTAGAGGAGCTAAAATTTATTATAACTATATGGAGAACTAGAATGGGACAAAGTACTTTTTTAACTGAATTCTTATTATTAAGTAATATAAGAACTGTTATTTTTATAGCTGTACTCCTTGGATTATTTGTAATTATTCGTATGATGGAAAAGCGTAAAGTAAAGTTTTCTATCCGTATGATTTCAGGAACAGTGATTGGATTATTATTAGGGATATTTATTCAATTCATTGCAGGATTTCCAGAAGTACCAGGAGATGTACAATGGTTAAGAGAAGTTAGTAGTTGGTATGGCCTTGTAGGAAATGGCTTTATGGACTTACTAAAAATGTTAGTTGTACCACTTGTATTTTTATCAATTACACGCGTAATTATGAATATGCAAGGTGAAAACTTAGGAAAGCTTACAGCTAAATCTATAGGAATGCTTTTAGGTACAACACTTATTGCAGCATTTATTGGAATGTTCATTGGTAATTTTGTTGACTTTAGTACAGGTATGCAAATCACAAATAATGATGCACAAATAAGGGAGGTAACATCTATTGTTGATACATTTAGAGGATTACTTCCAGCTAACCCAGTAAAAGCAATGGTGGATGCTAATGTTGTAGCAATTGTAATCTTTGCAAGCTTTATTGGAATCGCTATAAGACGTATGAGTAAGAAACATGGTGAAACAATTGAGCCATTTGTAAAATGGATTGAAGCATTTTACAAAATTATTTTAAGTGTGTCAATGACAATTATTAAGTTTATGCCATATGCAGTTATTGCACTTCTTGCAAACACAATTACAGCTAGAGGTGTTGTTGCGTTAGTTGCAGTAATCAAGTTTATTGTTGCAATCTATGTGGCGTTAATTATTATGTTTATCGTACATTTAGTGATTGCTATGCTTAATGGTATTAACCCAATTACTTACGTAAAAGCAGTTACTGAACCACTAGTTTTAGCCTTTACTTCACGTTCAAGTTTAGGCACATTACCAGTAACAATTGAGACACTTCATCAAAAAGTAGGTGTTGAAGAAGGTATAGCAAGCTTCGTAGGAAGTTTAGGGGCTAATATGGGAATGAACGGTTGCGCAGGAATCTATCCAGCACTTGTAACAATTATGTTAGCACAAATGACCGGAACACCTATGGACTTAAGTTTTTATATTATGCTAGCGATTATTATTACAGTTGCATCATTAGGAATTGCAGGGCTTCCAGGATCTGCAACAATTGCTGTATCAGTTGTTATTTCAGGTATGGGTATGGGATCATTATTCCCACTTATTGGTGGTATTATTGCCATCGACCCAATTATTGATATGGGAAGAACGATGCTTAATGTAAGTGGTACACTTATTAGCGCAACAACAGTTGCTAATACAAGTGGCAAGTTAGATAAAAGTGTGCTTAATTCACAGAAATAAATTTTGTCTTTAAGTAGGTCAGTATAATTTAGCTGTTATAGTTCATAATAGCAGTATATGCAAAGCAAATACTTGCGAGCAAATATTTGCTTGAGAAAGGGATAAAGAAAAATATGAAATATGTTGTTTTATCACCTCATAACAAAATTATATGTTTTGACCATGCTG
>USPX01000337.1 GCA_900556665.1 uncultured Eubacteriales bacterium | reverse complement strand
ACCAGTTTCTTCTGCAACCTTTTCTCTTTCAACTTCTTCATCTGGCAGCAAATCTTTTACATCTACAATACCTATACCATCATGAGTGTCTAAAGTAGTAAACTGCTTCTTGGGACTATTTTCAAGCCATGACTTTAAATATTCTCCTGTATGATTATAAAGAGCATGTAAAGTAAGCACTGGTAAGGCAAAATCATAAACCCAGAACCCCTGCTCAGCTATTTTCATTGGGATAGTATAATGCTCATGAATTTCTGGTAAGATCTCTGCTCCACTTTCATTTACCACTTCTTCTATCTCATGTAGTAAGTTCCAAATATCTGGTTCCACAAAGAAGCAATTGGTATCAGCTTTCTTTATTGCATAAGCAAAGGCATCTAAACGAATAATTGCTGCTCCTCTTTTACACATATCCTTTAAAGTTTTAATAATGAAGTCTTTAGTGTCCTTTTTTGTCACATCAAGATCTATTTGCTCTTCACAGAAAGTACACCAGACCTTTTCTTTGCTTCCATCAGCAAATTCTGCTTCTACATAAGGAGCTCTCGGCTTTCTTTTATAAATTTTATCAACTTGCTCTGCTGTAGGTTCCCCATTATCCCAAAAATCTTTATATCTTATAAAAAAGTCTTTATATTTTGACTGATCATTATTTTTTAGAAAATCTTGAAAATAAGGAGATTGTGCTGAAATATGATTTACCATAAAATCAAACATTAAATAATATTCCTCTCCTATTTTTTCAATATCAGCATAGTCTCCAAATGCTTCATCAACTTTATCATAACGTATTGGTGCAAACCCTCTATCGGCAGAAGAAGGGAAGAAAGGAAGAATGTGTACTCCTCCCACTGCTTCTTTACCCTTTTACTGCACCATTAGCAACTCCATTTAAAATCTGCTTTTGACAAATTATATAGAAAATCAAAATTGGAATTAAGGCTAATATATATGATGCAAATGCTAAATTATAATTAGTACCAAATTGTGTTTGGAAGTTTAATTGTGCTAATGGAAGTGTGTTTTGCCCTGTTCCTGACATAATAACTAATGGCGTCATCACATCATTCCATGTACCAAGAGCTGTTAATATTGCTACTGTGGCGTGCATAGGTGTCATCATTGGGAAAATAACTTTCCAATAAGTTTTCCATGTAGTAGCTCCATCTATTTCTGCTGCTTCCTCAAGAGCAGTTGGGATATTTTTCATGTACCCTGAATAAAGTAATATATTCATTGGCATATAAAATACTAAGTAAAGAATAATAACACCTGCACGATTTCCTAAGTGCATTTGAGCTGTTTGTTTTACTAACGGCATCATTAAGATTGAAAAGGGAACGAACATACCACTTACTATATAAAAATATGTTAATTTATATCCCTTTTTCTTATTCATACTTCTTCCTATAACATATCCTGCAATACTGTGAATTAATATTGCTAGTATAATAGTTACAACAGTAATCAGAAGACTGTTAGATAAGGAGTGCCAAAAATCTGTTACTTCCATCGCCTGACTAAAATTACTAAAACTAAGTTTTTCAGGGAATGTCAATGAACCTGCCACATCATTTGTCATTTCACTGGGCTGTTTAAAGGCAATAATCAATGCCATATATAAAGGAAAGAATACTGTTACAGTTCCTAAAACAAGTACTACTGTCAACATCCAGTTTGTTTTTCCTATCTTTTTCATTATAGCTGCTCCTCCTTTTTATTTAATACAGTCATTTGGAATAGTGATATGCCTACAATAATTAAAAAGAATATCACTGCATTGGCACTTTGGAAGCCGAATTGTCCACCTGACATACCATTTTGATAAATCAAATAAGAGATAGATTCTGTACTCTGTGCTGGTCCACCTTTAGTTAAAGACATAATTTGATCAAATACCATAAGCATATTTTTTGTACTAAGCACTAAATTTATTGTTACAAAAGGCATTATTAAAGGCAATGTCACCTTCCAAAACTTTTGCCACTTGTTTGCTCCATCCAGCATAGAAGCTTCATATACATCTTCAGGTACTGTTTGTAATCCAGAGACATAAATTATTGTATTCATTGCTACAGCCTGCCATACTCCTACAACAAGTACTGCAATCCAGGCATATTTTTCACTTGCTAAAATACTATTTTGTAACCATGAAATATTAAAAGTATCTCCTACAGCTGGTAATATATAAGTAAATAAGAAGCTAAAAATGTATCCTACTACAAGTCCACCTAAAATATTAGGCACAAAATAAATACCTCTAAGAGCACTTTTAAAACGAATCTGTGCATTTAATCCTAATGCCATAATAAGACTAAGAACATTTACTAAAACTGTTCCTACCAATGCATATTTAAAGGTAAATAAATAACTTTTTCCTACTCTGGCATCTGAGAATAAATCTATATAATTTCTAAATCCTACAAACTCGTAAGAACCATATCCCTTATAATTTGTCAAACTATATATAAATCCTTTGATCATAGGTAATGTATTAAAAGCAAAGAAAAGGATTACAACGGGTATAATAATTGATAAGAATGTTTTTTCTTTATTTGTCATTTTCTTCTTCATTTTGCCCCTCCTTATAATACTCTTTTACTTTTCTTATTAAATCTCTATTATATCTTTCCCATTCAGAATCAAAACGTTTTAAGAAAGTTTCCACTGACTTATCATTGTCATCCATTAAGAAAGTCTGAATTAATGCATCTACACTCATCTCATTTGGATAATGATGATCATGATAATCTGCTACTTTTCCAGCTTCTATATATTCTCTCATACCTTCAAGCTCATTTGGAATTTTGAAATTTCCTTCTTTACATGTAATTCCACCTTGATCATCTAAATAAATCTGTATTGTTTCATCAT
>USPX01000336.1 GCA_900556665.1 uncultured Eubacteriales bacterium | reverse complement strand
TGAGGTATTTCAATATCCCCTATCACAGTTTTTACTTGTTCTGGCAAACCCATACCAAAATAATATGCATACATCTTCTCTAACTTTTCTTTATTTCTTACTAAACAGACTACTTTCTTTTCTGCTTCTAGAAGTTCACGAAGCACGTATGAACCTAAAAAGCCTGTTGCTCCTGTTAATAAATATGTCTCTTCCTCTTTATCTTTTAATAAATCCGAATCCATCCTAATAAGTGTATTATTTTCTATTTCATTGCTATAATCTTCTTGTTTTTGTGATAATAAGTTTTCAATTGCTAGTATCGTTTGATTCTCATATAAACCTTGTACATCTATTCCTAAAGTAGTTGCTATCTCAAAAGCATTTAAGCTATTAAGTCCTATATCAAATAAGTTATCATTAATTCCAAAATCTGAACGATCTAGAATACCTCTTATTATATTATAGATTTTTACTTGCTTTTCTGTAGTTGGTAAAACAATTTCTTTTTTCTTTTCTTTACTTTGTGTTAATCTTTCTAATAGGATTTTACGTTTTACCTTTGATGTAGTTGTCATTGGAAAAGGTTGTGATGTAAACGTTAACTCCACAATTTTCTTATAGCTTGGTAAACCTTGATTAATTTTGTTAACTTGTGCTCTAATAAATGCTTCTTTTTCTTCATTTAATGTCTTAATATATAATGCGGCTGCAATTCTATTTTTATGTTCGTATACCATGCTACAATCAATTTCTTTAATCTTTGCAAGATAACCTTCTAGTTCTTCAGGGTAAATATTTTTCCCATTTTCTAAAATAATGATATTCTTATTTCTTCCTAAAATTCTTACATTGCCCTCTTCATCAACAGATGCTATATCTCCTGTGTAAAGCCAGCCGTCCTTTAAAACCTTGTTTGTTTCTGCTTCGTTTTTCAAATACCCCATCATGACATGAGGGGCTTTGATTAACAGTTCTCCCTCATCTGTAAGTTTGATTTGTGTGTCCTTTACAAAAGGCTTATGAATGTTTCCTACTACCTTACTATCCCCTGTATAGTCAGTTGAAAAGCATGCACTACATGTTTCTGACAAACCATAGCCTAATTTACATTTAAAGCCATGATTCGTTAAATATTTGACAACTTCATTAGAAATTGAAGCTCCACCAATAATGATGTTTTTTAACGCCCCACCTGTCATTTGCACAAATTGCTCTTTCCCTACACGCTTTAAAAGACTATAAAACTGTGTTGCAATAAGTGGAACAACTGCAATGCTTGTAGGCTTAAAAAAAGCCATATTTTCTATAATATTTTCTACCTTATCACAGATACAAATACAATCGCCGATATATAAATTATGTAAATTACCATATAGCAATTCATAACAATGATGAATTGGTAATACAGACAATAATACTTGTCTTTTAATTTCATGTTCAACCTCAGTCATCATTAAGCTTTTTATATTACGATAAGATAACATAACCCCTTTAGGATTACTTGTTGTCCCAGATGTAAAAAGTAGATGTCCCACTTCTGCTTCATCTAAGGTACATGTGCGTTCATAAGGTACATGTGCCATGAATTCATGGCTTTCCTCTAATACATATACTTTTTGAATACAGTGACATTTCTCTAAAATTGTAGTTACCTTAATACTTTGTGTTCTTGAAACAAACAAAACATTTACCTCTGAAAAATTGATAATATCACATAATTCTTCTATTAATAAATTTCGATCAAGAGATAATGTAATATTATTGCTATTATAGATTCCCAAACAAGTTGTAACCCAATAATAACTAGTCTCCCCTAGTATACCCATTACCTTTCTCTCACCATGCTCTTTCAGTAAAAATGACTTAATTCCTTTAACATCATTATATATATCTACAAAGCTTCTTTCTTCTATTTCCCCTTCTTTCCAAAAACGATAAGCTGTACTTTCTCCATATTTTTCTTTCAACACCTGTGTATAGGTTAGCATTTTTAATCCCCCTTAACTTGAAACATTTGCATAATATAATAATATTTTCAATCTACCTTTACATTTTACATGATAAATTAATCATTTCAAATATAAAATAATTAATTTTCAAAATATTTATACTCCAAACTAAAAAGCGTGCTATAAATACACAATTTATAACACGCTACTTTTATATAATTTATTAATTTATCTCATCCTATTATTCTGTTTTAATAGCTGATAATGCAGATAACTTTGTAGCCTTCTTAGCTGGGAAATACCCTGAAACAAGCCCTACTAATGTAGCAAAACCTGTGGCCGCTAACATGAGCCATACTGGTACAACTGATACAACACTTGCATCATACATACCTAGCATCTCTGCAATAGGTCCACCCGCAATATTCATAAGCTTTGAGATGAGAAGTGATATGAGAGAACCCACAATACCACCCATGGCACCAATTAATAAAGCTTCGATTAAAAACATATGCTTAATGTCTTTAATCTTGGCACCAATTACTTTCATGACACCAATTTCTTTTGTACGTTCATAAATACTCATCATCATTGTATTGGCAATACCAATAGCAGCAACTAAAAATGATACAATACCAATACCACCAAGTGCCATACGTTTACTATTAGATTGCTCTTTCACACGTTCAATATATTCCATACTACTGTCGACTTCACTATACCCTAATGCTTTAATTTCCTCTACAACAGCTAGTACATTATCACGATGATTAATCTTAACAGCAACTTGCTCATAACTCTGTTCTTTTTTCTTCTTCTTTCCAGATTCTTCTTCTGGGTTATCCCAACCTAGTTTCTTTTGATAAGCTGCTCTAGCCGGCTTAATTTGATCATAAAGGCTACGTGAAATGACAATACTTTGTGATAAATCATTATTAGTGCCATCCACAAT
>USPX01000335.1 GCA_900556665.1 uncultured Eubacteriales bacterium | reverse complement strand
TATTATTCTCCTCATTATTACCAAGTCAATCTATCATATAATTCCTCATACTTCTTAGCAGATGTATGCCATGAGAAGTTAGCTCTCATACCACGATGCATAATGCCGCGCCATGCTTCTTTCTTGTCATAATAAATTCTCTTTGCATAGTTAATGATGCCTAACATTTCATGTGCATTATAGTTAGCAAATGAGAAACCTGTTCCTGTATTTTCTATTTCATTATAGGCTTGTACAGTATCTCTTAAACCACCTGTTTCTCTAACAATAGGCACTGTACCATAGCGTAATGACATGAGTTGTGATAAGCCACAAGGTTCAAACCTAGATGGCATTAAGAATGCATCAGCAGCTGCATAAAGTTTATGCGCTAAATCATCTGAGTAATAGATGTTAGCAGATACGTTTTGAGGTTTAATCCATTGATAATGTTTAAGCATATTTTCATATTGACTTTCCCCTGTACCAAGTACGACAAGTTGTGTATTATAATCACAAATTTCATTCATAACCCTATCTACAAGGTCAAGACCTTTTTGATCTGTAAGTCTTGAAATAATTGCTAACATAAACTTATTCTTATCTACAGGTAAACCTAATTGTTTTTGAAGGGCTAGTTTATTTTGAACCTTAAGTGTATCTACAGTAGTTATATCATAGTTTTTATAAATATGTGGGTCCTTTGCAGGATTGTATTCATCATAATCAATACCATTTAAAATACCACATAATGAATTATTTCTTGCTCTAAGAAGTCCATTTAAACCTTCTCCATAGTAAGGCATTTGAATTTCTCCAGCATATGTATCACTTACTGTTGTAATATAATCTGAATAAACAAGTCCACCTTTTAACATATTAGCATCCTTATTAAACTCTAATTTATCAGGTGTAAATAACTCTGCTGGTAAGCCACTGATTCCTCTTATGGTCTTTAAATCCCAAATTCCTTGGAACTTTAAATTATGAATGGTCATAATTGTTTTAATTCCCCAGAAGAATGGATTACTTGCAAAAATTGTTTTTAAATACACAGGTACTAATGCAGATTGCCAGTCATGACAATGAATAATATCTGGTTTAAAATCAATAACAGGTAAAATAGCAAGTACTGCCTTACAGAAGAATGTAAACTTTTCAATATCAAATCGTGTTGTGCCATAAGGCGCCCAACCACTAAAGTAATATTCGTTATCTACAAAGTAAAAAGTAACTCCTTCATATTCTGTGGTCATAATTCCTACATGTAGTTTCTCTTTTTGCCAGCCAATATCCATATAGAAATGATGTCTATATGTAAAACTATTGCGGTATTCTGCTGGAATACAAGTATAATATGGTATAATAACACGTACATCATATTTTTCTTTATTAAACATTTTAGGAAGTGTTCCCACTACATCAGCTAACCCTCCAGTTTTTACAAAGGGTACACATTCTGAAGCTACAAATAATACTTTTTTCATTTTCTTCCCCCATTTCCTATAAACATTGGTTATTCATATTAATTATTATACTAATTTATTTTATAATTTTCAATTTTTACCACTATGCAAATTAGCAGAATTTTTGTTTTTTATTTCGTTTTAAATTAGTAAATAGTTATATTGGGTAAGAAAAAGGCATATAATATTATTTATTCTTAACATATTTTCCTAAATTCCTGAAATAAAAAAGGTGTAACAACCCACGTTACACCTTTTTATTTATCTATATATTATACAGTTCCATCAACTACGATGTCCCCAGTTTTTACTTTGTTATATACTTCATTTACTACAGTGATTGTTTCTTCACTTAAGTTTGGATTTTCAGCTGGAATCCCTACACCATCATTTGCGATTGAGAATACAAGTGCTTGACCACCTGGGAAGTTGTTATTAACTTGTGCTACAATCATATCATGTGCTGCTTGATCTAAATATTTAATAGCTGATGTTAAGATTACTGATTCTTGTGTATCAACATTATAGATACCATCTGCATATTGGTCTGAATCTACACCGATAACCCATGCTTCTTGACCATTGTTCGCTCTTTGTTTAGCTTCTGTGATTGCACCAATACCTGTACCACCTGCTGCTGCAAAGATTACTTTTACACCACGGTCATACATTTGAGCTGCAATTTGTTGTCCTGCTGCTTTATCATCAAATGTACCTTGATATACAACGTTCTCATCTTTAAGTGAAACATTTGTAGCTAAGTTTGTATTTGCATAGTCAATACCTTGTCTGAATCCTTTTTCAAATCTTTGTACAGCTGGAAGTGCCATACCACCTAAGAATCCAAATTCACCATCTTTAATTTGTACAGCTGCTGCTACACCTGCAATAAAACTTGCTTCTTGCTCAGCAAATGTAATTGATACTGTATTGTCACCAATTTTTGTTGTTCCTTGTCCATCATTTGGTGCACCATCTAAGATTACAAAGTTTGCATCTGTATATTTATCTTGTGCTTTAAATACTGCTGTTTCAAAATAGTAACCTGGTAACATAATGCTTTTGAATCCAGCATCATAAAGGTTACCCATTTCTTTTGTATAATCTGCTTCAGTTTCGCCAGCAGGTTTTAAATATTTGCAATCCTTAACAGTTCCAGAGATACCTTCCCATGTTCCTTGGTTGAATGAACGGTCATCAATTGTACCTTTCCCAACAACCATACCAACTTTAAGGTCTGTATCTAATTTTTCAAATTTTGATGTAGTTTCAGCTTGACCACCATTTGCACTACCACCACATCCTGCTAATACACTCATTGCTAAAATACTGCTAAGTCCTAATGCTAAAAATTTCTTTTTCATATTCTACTCCCTGATTCTTATTTTATTTAACCACCAATTTTTTCCGTCTTCAGGCTAAACCTTTTATATAATAATTGGG
>USPX01000334.1 GCA_900556665.1 uncultured Eubacteriales bacterium | reverse complement strand
ATGTAAGTAAACTTGTAGATAAAGTCAAAGACTTTGCCAAGTACTTTGATAAGGTTAAAGATCTAGGCAAAACAGTTATGAAGTATGGCGATAATGTAATAGGTTTCTTGAAACGAACAGGTGACGACATATGGTCCTTTATTAGTAAGAACAAAGTTATTGATAAAGCTACTGAGTTAGTTGGCAAACTCAGTAAAGTAGGCTACGATATTCAAGGATACCTTGTAAAACAAGTAGATAAAGTCAGTGCAAGCTTTGGTGAATGGTGGATGAAACAGGCTCAAGTAGGTATCGTCCCAAAAGAAGTAGCTGATTGGATTAACCGAAAAGGTGCAAAAGAGCTAGGAGAAGAAGCTATAGGAAAGGAGATAAAGGAAGAAATAAGTGAGAAGTCTATTAAGGAAGGTAGTGAACAACTAGAGAAACTTGATAAGTTTAAATTTGAAGCTACACCTGAAGGATATAAAGCCTTTAAAAATCTAGATAATGCAGAACAAATTAAAGTATTTAATGATTTAAGCAGTGATGAAATCTATAATCTAGTAAAAAATAGTACAGAATCATGGCCAGTAGATGGATATGATTTAATTACTTCAGAGAATGCTAAAGATTTTATAATCTTATCGAAATCACCATCAGGTGAATTGAGTTTTAATTTAGATTGGCCTAAGTACGGTGGCTATGCACCTGAATCTATATCAAGTATTAAAAATTTAAATGGTAAAGTTCCAGTAAGTAGAGATGGTGGAGATGGTGGATATACAATGGGAATTGGAAGAAATCCAGATGGAACATATTCTAATAATTCTGAGAGGGCTATTCCTAAGAGTTCGGCAGAAGTAAATACAGGGACATTTAATGTTGATTTATATAAAAAAACAGTTGATATAGTTGCAGGTGAGGGGAGTGACTTAAGTAAGATTAAGGAACTGGTAGATATAGGAGTTGATGATGATGTAGCAGAAGACTTACTAAAAGACTATAAAAACTGGTTGACAAGACCAGAAATTTTAGGTAAAGATAACATTTCAGATGGAGTAGTATTAGCTGGTAAAGATATTGAATCTAAATATGGATATTATGGAAATGCAGCAGAATGGAAAGTTGGAGATTTAAAAATGAGTGGAGGGGCTGGACAAATGAATACGGTTTATAGTTGGGGAACACTTAAAGAAGCGGGCATAATTTTTGATTTAGGAAAAGTTAAAATTAATTAATAATGGAGATTAAAATGGAAAAATTAAATTATAATGATATTGAAAAAATAACTAACATATTAAAGTTAAAGGTTGAATTAAGTTTAGAGGAATATAAGGAGTTTCATATAGGCGAGTTTGTTGAATTGCCTAATCATTATGGTTGTTTTAGAAGAAATTCTAAGTGGTATATATATAGTAATGATGAAAGAAACTTTTGTACATTTACAGGTCCATTTAGTTTAGAGGGTGTAATCTATGCTTGTGCGAAGCTGTTACATGTAGCAAAAACATTTAAGGAATATAAATTTTCTGAAGAGGAACTGAAAATTTATTTAAATAATAATTTCCATACATTCGCTGAGATTGATAATTTCAATGAAAATAGTTAAATAGTGATATATATTGGAAAATAGATTGAAGGCTGAGTAATAATTTATTACATATTCTAATGAGCTTATTAAAATAACAGATAAGATTAGAAGATACTAAGTAGTAGCAACACAAGGATTAGACACGAATATATTCTATGGGCTATTATCAGTATATGCTAGACAATTAATGTAGAAGTAATAGAGGATATTAGAATTATTAAAAGTATAGAGAGCTGGTAATAATGAGTAGAAATGAATATGAAAAAAAGATAGAAGAGTTAGGAATAAATTTAAAGAGATTAAGAATTGTAATTGGAGAAAAAACAATTGTACCATATTCAACAGGGTGTTATTGTGAAGGTGATAAGTGGTTCTTATATTCCGTTGGTGAAAGACAAAATTTAACTGTTACTGATGAAGGTACTGAAGAAGAAATCTTTAAGTATTTATTTATGATAACACTTGGAAAACATGAAGAGTACTACAGATAGTCACATAGTGGAGAAGGAAATTAGATATTATGAGTAATGAAGCATATAGAGATTTAGTAGATTATGCATATAGTATAGTTAATATAGTTAATAAAAGATATTTAGAAGGAAGTAAAAAAGCATATACAATGCTTTTACTAGGTATTGGAAATTACTTGGTTGAAGGGAGACCAGGAAGTGGACATAACTATCAAGCAATTGTTGATGCAGTTCATGAATATAATGCTGATCATCCTGAATCAAAGGCAGGTAAAGGGCTTGAAGAAGGAATGCTTGATCTTATTGATAGTGTAGGAAATGGCGCATTATTTGGACTTGCCCAAAATGTAATGCTTTGTGTACAGTATGAGCTTAAGAAAGAAAAAGAAGGAAGTAATTCATTTGAGCTTAATTATAAACTGGTATTAAGTGAATTAAATAAAGCAGTACAAAAAGAGTACAATCGAATAAAGAAAGAGTATGAAGATATAGATAACTGGATTAAAGATAATAATACCTTTTTACAAGAAAATTATGGTATAAGTCTTTTAGAAAATAGCTAGATAGCATATATATTTTAGCGGTTAGATTTACTAGAAACATGACATTTTAATGAAGTTCATTAGGTTAGTAGAAAGGAATAGACATCTATGGGGAGAAACATAGAAGTACAGACACAGGCACTAACTAGTTTGTCAAGAGACTATAAGGTTTATGGACAAAATGTTTATAGTCGATATAAGTCAGGTGCTAGCCAGATTGAAAGAGAATTAGAAAGCATTATAAGAAAGTACTCTGAGTATGGAAGTGTTACAAGTAAAGCGCGAAATATACAAAGTAAATTACGTGAAA
>USPX01000333.1 GCA_900556665.1 uncultured Eubacteriales bacterium | reverse complement strand
ATCTTTGGTAATTCACCTTTTTCATTAAGGTATCCTGCTTTTTCAGCTACACCCATAAGTGTCCCTAAAGTATCAAATAAATCTACAAATAAGAATGAAAATACTACAACGATAAAAGTAAAAATACTATCTGCACTACCAAAGATTTCACTAAACTTAGGTATTTTAAAGAACACTTCACCAAAACCATCAAATAAAGAGCTTTGTGCACTAAAGTTTGGTAATAATGAATAAACACCTGCTTCTACATCTACTTTATACCAACCAATTGCTTGTGCCCCAATTCCAAATACCCAAGTTGTTAAGATCCCAATTAAAATAGCACCTCTAACATTACGTTTCATTAAAACAACTGTTACAATCACACCAAGCATACATAATACAGCTTGTGGTGTAATCATATTTCCAAGACCTACTAAGTTGCTATTGTTATCAACTACAATATTAGCACCTTTAAGTCCGATAAAAGCAATAAACAAACCAATTCCTGCACTAACTGCTGCTTTCATACAACCTGGAATCGCATTAAAGAGCGCTTCCCTTACATTACATAAAGTTAAGATAATAAAAATTAAACCTTCTACGAAAACTGCTGCTAATGCAAATTGCCACGAATAACCCCAGTTTAAAACGACAGTATATGTAAAGAATGCATTAAGTCCCATTCCTGGTGCTAAAGCGAAAGGATAATTGGCTACAAGGCCCATAACAACACATCCAATAACAGCTGCTAAAATAGTTGCCACAAATACCCCATGTTGATTCATTCCTGCATCTCCAAGTATTTGTGGGTTAACTGCTAGTATATAAGCCATAGTCATAAACGTTGTAATCCCTGCTGCAATCTCACGTTTTACATTTGTATTGTTTTCTTTCAATTTAAAATAATCCATTGTCTCCTCCTTAATATACGCTGCTTAATAAATCTTTAAAAAACATACAATAATTTACTATATATAGATATTTCACTCACCTTATAATCATAACCTAATCCTCAAAATAAGTCAAAGCTTTTTTCGAACATTTATCAAAATAATTATAATAACATTCGGTTTTGTAATCTGTATAGATTTTACGATTTATGTATATGCTCCTAATAATAGTTATTTAAAGGCTAATGCGTATCTAAATGAACTATGTTATACTAATACGTAAGATTTATTTTAAAAAGAAAGGCTTAACTATGATTAATTATAAATTAGTACTTGCTTATGATGGCTCAAAATATAATGGCTTTCAAAGACAAAGTAAACATCCAGAAAAAACAATTCAGGGTAAAATAGAAGCTGTACTTTCTAGACTTTTTGAAGAAGACATTCAAATCATTGGTTCAGGGCGTACAGATGCAGGGGTTCACTCTCACGGACAAACTTGTAACTTTTTTAGTGAACGTTCTATTCCTTTAGAAGAAATCTCAGATTACCTTTTTAATTACTTACCAAAGGATATTGCTGTTGTGAACTTAGCTATTGCTTCACCACGCTTCCATTCACGCTATAATGTAGTGAAAAAATGTTATGTCTATACTTTAGATAATGGTAAATTTGCTGATCCTTTCACCCTTAAGTATGCTTATCATGTACCGGAACCTTTAAATCTAAAGGCTATGGAGGAGGCTAGCAAGCATCTTCTTGGCAAACATGATTTCAAGAGTTTTACCTCTCTTAAATCAAAGACAAAATCTACTGTGCGTACAATTTATGCCATTGATTTTGCCGTTTCAGGTTCTAAAGTTCAAATCACTTATGAGGGTGATGGTTTCTTACAACATATGGTACGTATTTTAACAGGTACTTTAGTTGAAGTTGGCTTAGGCCTTAAATCGCCAGATGAAATACCAGCTATCTTAGCGGCTTTAGAACGTGCAAAAGCAGGTGTCACTGCACCTAGTCATGGTCTTTGTATGGAAAAAGTATTTTATGATTAATAAAATTTTATAATCACAAAGGAGGCCTCTTATGGAAACATATCCTATTTCTAATCGAAAAGAATTTATGAATAAGCTCTTAAAATCTGAGCTTTTTGATACATTTGAAGTGAAAGAAATTGTGATTCATGCTGCCTTTAAACTTGTAATTGATGGCAACCGCAATATGGATTACTTTGACACCTTAAATGATGAAACTTATTCTAAGCTCCTGACATGGGGAGAAGTTCGTAAACATGTTTATGAACTGATGCAAGGCACCAAAATGCCTACTTACTTTAAAATTATATTAGGTACAAATAAGGAAAAGACAGCCTCTTTATCTCCTGAAGCTTCTGCTTTTTACCTCAATATTCATTTTAAAGAAAATCAAATTAGTTGTAGTACCGGTACTTCTTATAAGACTTTTACATTAGACCAAAGTGCCGATACATTATGGGATGAAAAAATGAAGCAGTTTTTATTTAAATATCAGTTTATGTAAAATGTTTTACTACCCGCATCAACTTACAGTCCAATACATCACAATTTATAGTGGCAAATCACCTTTACATATTCTGCATGTATGCAAACTCATATAAAAGGTGATTTGCCACTTTTTATATGCTATTTTATAAAACAGGAGTGATACTTTATGGATTACGGCAAGCTTTATTCTAGTTTTGCACATTTACTTTTAATGACAATTATCCAGTTTCTAGTGAGCGTTTTTTTATTGCATCATACAGTCATTACAATTTTATCATTTATTGCATGTATCTTATGTTTAGCTGGGCTTCTCTATACAAGTAGTAAGACATCTTCCAAGAAATAATTTATTATTCATTATATTTTCTTCAAATATGTATTTTATACTTTATAACATAAAAAAGATAATTATCTAAGGAGGTACCTTTATGTCTAAACAAGGTAATTTATCAATTAATAGCGAAAATATTTTCCCTATTATTAAGAAATGGTTGTATTCAG